>JAQGKA010000149.1 GCA_028290355.1 Tardiphaga sp.
TGGATATGGGTGTGGCAATCGACGGCGCCGGCCGGCAATTCGAAATTGACGGCGGTGCCGGGCTGTGAGGGTTTGGCCAAAGCGGATTTCCGGTTGAGCATGACGGCGGCGGCAGCCGAGGTCAGCAGGACATGACGGCGTGTCAGCATGGAGTCCTCCCGTAGTGTCACCAATTGCATGTGGTGAACTTTGTTGACGGGCAAGGTGACGCGTTTAGCGGCGTCCCGCAAGATGGTGGACGTGCTGCGGTGCGGGGGAGAGGTGCAATAGTTGCGACTGCCGGGCGGCTCGGGTCTTTCTTCCCTCTCCCCCACGCGAAGCGAAGCTTCGCTAGGTGGGAGAGGGTGGCCGTGCTACAGCGCGGACGGGTGAGGGGTTGCCACGAACGCCGTAGCCAAAGCCCCCTCATCCGGCGCGGACTTCGTCCGCGCCACCTTCTCCCACCTAGCGAAGCTTCGCTTCGCGTGGGGGAGAAGAAAGGAAAAAGAAAGAACTATCCCAGCCGCATATCCAGCAGCCGTCTTCCTTCCGTCTTGAGCAGCTTCTTCACTGCGCTCGAGGCCGCGATCTCGTAGTGATCGGCATAGGCTTCGTGGTTCTTTTCGATGTCATCGAGGCGATAGAGATAGTTCACCATCAGGCCGGCGGATTCGCGCAGGCCCTTGGGCGAGACGTCGCCGAGCCAGTCGATGCGCTCCAGCCTTGCGCCGTTGCCGAGATGGAAGCGGGCAACGGAATCCACCGGGCCGCCGCGCGGCGTCTTGGCTTTCAGAAAATAATGCGCGGCGAGCGGCTCGATCACAGCGCGCAACTGCGCCGTGAGCGGGGCGTCGTTGATCCAGTCCGTGTTGTCGAGATGCGCAAGCAGCGCGCGTTCCTCTTCCGAGATAGGCAGGTCTGGCGCGCGCTTCAGCCACGTCATGAAGCCGGGCACCGGCGACAGCGTGACGAAAGTGTCGAGTTTCGGCAGTTCACGTCTGAGTTCCTCGACCACCTGTTTGATCAGGAAGTTGCCGAAGGAAATGCCGCCGAGGCCACGCTGGCAATTGGAGATCGAATAGAACACCGCGGTGCGGGCTCGTGCGATGGCCACCGGCTGGCGATCTTCGGCCAACAGCGGCGCGATGGCGCCGGGAATGGTTTCCGTCAGCGCCACTTCGACGAAGATCAGCGGCTCGTCGACGAGGGCGGGGTGGAAGAAGGCGTAGCAGCGTCGGTCGACCGGATCGATGCGGCGGCGCAGGTCATCCCAGTCGTGGATTTCATGCACGGCCTCATACTTGATGACCTTTTCCAGAATAATGGCCGGTGTCGACCAGTCGATTCTGCGCAGCACCAGAAACCCCCTGTTGAACCAGGATGCCAAGAGATGCACGACGTCGCGATCGACGGCGGCGAGATCCTTATTGCTGCTCTTGAGGTCGAGCAGATCGGCGCGCATCTTCACCAGCTCGCTGGTGGCGCCGGGCGCGCGGTTGAGCCGGCGAAACAGTTCCTGCCGCTGCGGCTCCGACGCAAAGTGCAATTCGCCGGCGCCATCTCCGGTCGGCTTGGCACGCCAGGCCTCGATGGCTTTTTCAAGCTTGTCGGGATCGGGGCCATATTTCTGCGCCAGCGTTTCGAAGAAGGTGAGCCGTCCGGCCTCGTCCAGCTGATGATAGCGATCCAGTACGCCGCGTGCGATGGCGGTGCCTGACGCTTCGCCGCGGCCGGACAACAGCTCGCCGCACAGCTCGATCAGGTCGGAGGCGTTCTGCTTGGCGTCGACCGAGGCCGGGCCGAGCCGCAGCAGATTGCGGCCGCGTTCGGAGATGGACGCGAGGAGGTCGGAGAAGAAGTCGTTGCTCATGGTGAATCAATTCCCGGCTGGCAGTCCGATCCAGTCGCCACCAATATAGGACATCGCGGGACATATTGCGCGATCATTTGAAGCATGAAACAATTATGCGCGGCAGGGTCTCGGCAAGAGAATTGCAACGGGGCGCGCGACACAGGGGATTTCAGGATGAAGCGGATCGCATCGAAACGTGGGGTTGTGGCGGCTCTGGCCTTGGGCGCGCTGCTCAGCGCGAGTTCGGCCTATGCCCAGCAGACCATCAAGGTCGGCTGGACCATTCCGGCAGAAGAATCCAAATACTGGATGATGAAGCGGCCGCAGGAATTTCCTGACATAGGCAAGAAGTACAACATCGAATGGGTGCAGTTTCAGGGCACCGCGCCGATGACCCAGGCGCTCGCCGCCGGCGCGCTGGACTGCGCGACGCAGTCACCGCTGGCGCTGGCACAGGGCGTGGTCGGCGGCGGGCTGAAGGCCTACATCGTCGCCCAGCACGTGTTCGAGAAGCCGGGCAGCTTCTCGGTCTATTGGGCGGTGAAGGACGACTCGCCGATCAAGACCATTGCCGATCTGAAGGGCAAGACGCTGTCGATCAACACGCTCGGCTCCGGCATCTACGGGCCGATGGCGATCCTGCTGAAGCAGGCCGGCCTCGACGCCGCCAAGGACATCAAGCTGGTGGAAGTCGGCTTTGCCCTGTCGGAAGAAGCGC
>JAQGKA010000444.1 GCA_028290355.1 Tardiphaga sp.
CGTTCTATCTCAAGGGCGTCGCGCCCAAGCACGTCACGCTCAACCAGATCTTCGCCGGCATGATGCCGTACATGGTCATCGTGATCATCTGCATGGTCATCATGTATTTCTGGCCCGGCATGACGCTATGGCTGCCGAACTATCTGTACGGCAACTAGAGCGACTTACGGGCGCCGCCGCATCACGCGCAGCATATAGGTCTCGTTGCCGCTGAGGCCGGTGATCACGGCCTTGTCGCCATTGACGCGGATCTCGCGGCGCTTGCCGTCCCAGGCCCAGAGCTCGGCGTCGCGCGCCCAATCGGGAAGTTGTATTTCCCACACAAGCCCTGGCTTGTCAGTCCAGCCGGGAAGGTTCTGCCAAACCAGCAACTGACCGGCATCGCCTTCCAGCGTGTACTTGCCGGCTTTCGGATCGAGCGATGTCAGCTTCATGTCGCCGGCGATCTGCAGCACGGTCCGCAGCACCTTGGCACGCGGATCCGGCCTCCACGGCGCTTCCGATGCGGCCATCGCATAGGCCGGCCCCTCGATGCCGCCGGTGTCGGCGAGATTCCATGGAAACGCCAGCATGGTTGCCGATGTCCGTCCGTCGGACTTTACCACGCCGACATTGTCCCAGAACGCGGTGAGAAACAGCCGAGCAGCCAGCCTGGGATCTTCCCATTCGCCGTCGCGCGCGATGTTGAATTCGGTCGCATAGAAATTGATATCGCGCTTCAGGCCCATCGCCGCCTTGATGCGATCGAAACAGGTCTGGGCCGAGAAATCGCGACCGCGCGTAAGCGGATACCATTTGGCGTTGTAGTAAGTATGCAGATCGATGCCATCGAGGCGGCCATCCTCAAGCAGCGCTGATATCGCCGGACCATAGCCGCGCAATGTCGCGTCGCCGTGGGAGTTACAGGTCGCAAAGCCGCCGGGCACGACGCGCAAGCCGCGATCGATGCTGTGCACGCCATCCGCCAGTCCTGCCAACGCGTCCCTGTACACCTCGCGGGGGATGGTGGCCTGCACGTCGGGCTCGTTGATAGCGGTAAACACTTCCGCACCCCAGTTAACGATACCGTTCTCAAGCGCCCATTCACCATTCGGCCGAAAACGTCTCGCAAAGGCCTGTCCGGCAGAGAACCAATCGTCGTACGATCCGGTGGGTTGGGGTGGCTGCAATGTTTGGTAGCTACCTTCGTATTCCAGCAGAATGACAGGCGTAATGCCTTGCCGGTGAGCCTCCAGCATGGCGGCATCAAAATTGCCGGGAATTGGCTTGCGATCCAGATCTCGCCAGCCGTAGGAGTCCACGCGTCCAAGCTTCGCGCCGACGCCGCGAAGCGCCGAATACAACTGAGCCGTCGGAGCACCTGTCAAATGTGTCACGATGTTTCCGCCGCCGATGCGATATCGCAAAGGCGCGTTCGTCGAGATTGCTTCGATGGCAAAAGACTGCGAAAGCGGCGTTAGCATTAAGGCTGCGGTTACCACTAGATTGCGAAATTGATTCATTCATTCCTCATATAGCGTCCGACCATGACAATCGAGATTGTCCAAATTGTCCAGGAGTTGAGTACGGTCGGCGGTGTCGAAAGCGTCGCCTGCGAACTGGCGCGCGCGTTCAGCCGCGCCAAGATCGTTAACACCGTGCTCGCCAGTGCGGTCGGCGAACCGATCAGTCCAGGCACGACCATCGAGCGGATCGGCCCCTGGCTGTCCCGTATTCCGACCCGCGGCCTGCTGCGACACCTCGGTCGTTTTCTCGTGGTCCCGACCTTTACGATTTTGGCAACACGAGCGGTCTTTCGCTACCCCAAGGCTGTCATCGTCAGCCATGGCGACAGCCTGAAGGGCGACGTGCTGGTGGTCCACGCAGTCAATGCGCAAAGCCTCGCCGAAAAGCGCAGCGCGCATATCTGGTGGTGGCTGCTCAATCCGATGCATCTGTGGGTCTGCCTGCGCGACCGCTGGATGATCGGCGGCCTGCGCTATCGCATGTTCGTGGCGGTCTCTCCGCGCGTTTCGACCGAGTTGCAGGAGCACTATGCGGTGCCGCCGTCGCGGATCCGCGTCATTCCCAACGGCATCGACCTCAACCGCTTCGCGCGCGATACCGCGGCAGGCCTCGCGATCCGACAGGAATTCAGGATTCCCGCCGACGCTAAACTGCTGCTGTTCGCTGGTCATGAATTCCGCCGCAAAGGACTGGCCCATGCGATCGGTGCGCTCGATCGTCTCGGCTCCGATGTATGGATGCTGGTGGTGGGATCGGACAATCCGGCGCCCTATCGCAAGCTGGCGGCGGCATTCACCAGCCGTCTGATCTTTGCCGGCGCCCGCACCGACATGCCGGCGCTGTACGCGGCCGCGGATGCCTTTGTGCTGCCGACCGCCTACGAGACCTTCTCGCTGGTCTGCATGGAAGCCATGGCGTGTTCGGTGCCGGTGTTTGCCACCCCGGTCGGCGGCATCGAGGACTATCTGGTGGACGGCGTGAACGGCTATCAGATCAAGATGGACGCCGAGGATATCGCCGAAAAGATCGCGCGCGCGTTCTCCGATCCTGAATTGACCGGCCGCCTGCGCGACGGCGCGCGAACGACCGCGCTGAATTACGGCTGGGACCATGTCGGCTCGCGCTACATCGAGTTGCTGGAGCAGGTGCAGGCATCGAAGGCCGAATTTGCGTCCGCAGCGATGGCCGTTCGAACCTGAGACGAACCGGGTTCAGGCTGCGCGTTTGCGGGCCGCTTCCAAGCACGCCGACACCAACGCGTCGGCAACGGCAGCGTAGGTATAGCGATTTTTGACGTTGGACTGCGCGGCAAGGCCGTGTGCCCGCAATGCCTGCGGATCAGCCATAATGGCGTCCAGCTGTTTCGCCAGGGCAGCGGGATCGCGCTCGGGGACGATCCAGCCGCCATCGCCGACAACATCGGGAATGGCCCCGCTCTGCGATCCGATCATGGGAATGCCGCAAGCCTGGGACTCCACGATGACCCGACCAAATTGCTCGCGCACGGATTTCGTCGTTCGCGTCAGCAGCACCGTGGCATCTAGGCTGCGCAGGAACGCCGCGACGTCGGCCGGCGTTCCCCAGCCCCGGAACGTGACCTTGTCGGTCAGGCCAAGTTCGGCAATCCGCTGCCGCAACCGGTCTTCGTAAGGCCCCTCACCCATGATGGCGAGCGATACCGACGCCTCGGTCTGCACCATGGCATCGAGCGCGTCGTCGAGACCCTTCTCCTCCACCAGACGTCCCACATACCCGATCCGAAAATCCGGCCGAACGGCGCGCGGCGTCATCGGTTCGACGTCCGGGTGAAAATTCGACAGGTCGACGCCGTAACCAATCGGCGTCACCGGACCGATATATCCCTTTGCACGCACCACCGAAGTCGCATCCGGACTGCGCGACAGCACGTGATCGGTGTTTTGCAACACCTGTTTGCGGATGAATTCAAACGGCGGCGGCAGGCGCTTCAGGATGTTCTGGTCGACTTCCATCACCAGGGCTGCCGCCCCCTTGAGGAGCCGCGCCTGAAGCGAAACGATGGCCCAGGGCTCCTCCCAGAGATGGATCACGTCCGGCTTCAGTTCGCGGATCAGGCGGCGAAGGCCCGGGTAGAAGTGCAGATACCAGCTCATCGGACCGGCGCGCGGCAGGCGGATCGGCAGGACGTGGACCGTCATTCCGGCATCGTCGGACGGGTCGGCCACGATGGTGCGACCGAACTGATGCCAGACCGCAGGCACCACGAGATGGATATCAACGTCATCGCGCTCGGCGAGCGGATAATAGCGCAGCCGTCCGGCATCGCGGCTTACCGCGGCATGGGCGATCGATAGTATCTTCAGGCGGCTTCCGTCAGACACGCCCGGACATCCTCGCAGCGGCACCCGTGACACCGGTCAGATGCAATTCCATGGTAGCGAGACTGCGATGTGCGCCGTTGATGGTGTTGCGCGGCAGACTGAAGGCTTCCTGACCGTTTCGCACCAGTCCCTTGCGCGTCGTCGCGGCACTGGCAAAGCCGGCGTCACGCGCGATCTCGAAATCGCGCGGGCCGCAATCCCCCGAGCGGCCATAGGGAAACGCAAAGTGCCTCGCCGCCACGCCGAGCCGCTCGATCAGCCGGTCGCGGCTGCCCTGCAGTTCCGCGCGCGCGCCGGCGGGCGACAACGACGAAATCCGCGCATGCGTCACGGTGTGCGCGCCAATTTCAACCAGCGGATCGTCACGCAGGGCTTCCAGCATGTCCCAGGAGATCGCGTGCTTCCAGTGCATGGCATCGATATCGATGCCATTAAGCTTGCAGAACGCGGCATATCGCGCGGCGGCTTCCGGGCCGTCCCACGACGACGAGATCCGGTGAAACGCCGCCTGCTTGGCTTCGGTTGTCGGCACGTCGATGGCGCCATCCTCCAGGATCACGCGGCCGTTGTTGAGCAGCGTATCTTCGAGCCCCGCCGCCCACAGCGGCAACGTGCGGTCGGGAATGCCCGTGGTCACGAACAGCGTGACCGGCAGATTGTGGCGACGGAACAGCGGCACCACTTCCTCGAACGTATCGCGGTAGCAATCGTCGACGGAAAAGTTGACGAAGCGGTCGTTGGCTTTGCCGAGCTTGGAGCGGTGCAGCGCCTCCTCCATCGTCACCACATCCCAGCCGCGTTCGGTCAGGTAGGACAGGAACTGATCGAGAAAATCGAGATCGAGATAGAAGTCGCGATTGGGCAGTTTTTCCCACGCTTGCGAGGATGCGCCACGGTGAAACGTCACCAGGCAGCCGCGCGAACTCATCAGCAAATTGGCAGCCATCGTGATCGGACGGATCAACGCCTCGGACGTCGCCATCCGTCTGGCGACGCTGGACAACAGGTGCTTCATCGAAATGCCCTCACGCGAGTAGCTCCCTCTTAAAATACCCTGAATATCAAATCCGTTTCTAAATTTGAAACCGGCCCCGTACGCGCGCAAATGCCGCAACGCAGGCGGTCGGCATCAACAGTCCCATAGCAAGGGCAACGCACACCAGATAAGCGCCACCGCCGGCAAGAAGCCGGGGGAGCGTACCGACAAAGTTCTCGTGAATTTGCCAGCCCAGCAGCACCATCAGCGCCGCGGGGAAGCTGGCCAGGAAAATCAGCAACAGAAGCTTGCGCCGTGCCTCAAGCGCCGTCACGACACCAGCCAGCAGGACGAGCCCGCGGGCGGTTTCACCGAGGCCCAACAGCAATGTTCCGGAAGCACTCCCCCCAAACACGTGCAACGTTAGAAAGTTAACGACAATATTTACCACATAGGC
Source organism: Tardiphaga sp. (assembly GCA_028290355.1). GTDB lineage: Bacteria > Pseudomonadota > Alphaproteobacteria > Rhizobiales > Xanthobacteraceae > Tardiphaga. The sequence continues at coordinate 5,300 of JAQGKA010000444.1, forward strand.
GGCGACGATGATGACGGCCGCGGCGAAATTCCGTCCTGCACCGTTAAGAATACGTATCAATATCCAGCCCAAGGTCGCCGCCCACAGGCCAAAGGCGATTCCGCGCAAGGCCTGGCTGGTTAGAACCAGCGCATGCTCGTTGAACGCCCCCCGGAAAAACACCAGCCGGACGATCTCCGGCGCAAACATCACCAGGAACATCGAAGCCGGCAGCGCCAGCGCAAGAACCGGTCGCGCGATCGCCTCGATCTGCACCCGCGGGTCCGGCGGTCGATGGCTCGATAGCACGGCCAGACCGATCGGCTGGCTGATCAGCAACAATGCGCTTTCCGTTAGTGTCCTCGCATAATCGAGCGACGCCACGGCACCGGTGGCAAGCCGCGACGCCAGCACGCGCTCCACCCAGACATTGCCCTGCTCCGCCAGCGGCAGCGCGAACAGCGGCCGCAAGCGACGCAGGAACTCCATTCCCGTGGCGCCAACACTCGCAAGGGTCAGGCCCGAAAAACGCAAGATCCCCTCGCGCCACATCGAGAACAGCCCCCAGGCCGCCAGCGTGTTGAACGCAATCGAGAACGACCAGGCGAGCGTATTCACGTCGCCTGTCATCATCAGCAAGGCAATGCCCATCAGGACGGCGATGTTCAAAAGCGTTGCGCGGATATTTGTCAGGCGGGTTCGGCCCAGCGCGATTTCGCCGGCCGCGAGAACATTGATGATCGTGGATGCCGGCATCGCCAGCGCCATGATGCGCACGAATTCCAGCGTCAGGCTTTGCCCTTCCGGCGTAAACCCGCCCACGACAGCTTGAACCCACAACTCGCCCAACGCCTCGACGATGAGCGCCAGAACAACAGAAACCGCACCCAGTGCCACCGTCAGCGCCGCCAGGCTTTGCGGTGCATGGTCGCCTTTCAGCGCGTCGCGATGCATGGGGATCATGACCGCGGGCACGCTCTCGTTCTGCAGAAACGCCAGCGGAATCAAAACCGCCGCAGCCGCGCCACGAAAACCGTCGGCCACCAGCGAAGCGCCCAGCACCTTGGCCATCAGCACTTCGCGCCCAAAGCCGAGCACCTTGCTCGCAAGGGCGCCGGTGATCAGGATCGCAGTGAAGCGGTGCGTCGATGTCTTGGACAAGGCTAATCCGCCCCCGCTGGGAGCAGACAAGAGATGCCGACTCTGGAGGCTGCGGGGATGAGGTCTATGGTCACACCGGGACTCCCGTCGCGGCGCGATCGATCAGGCCGGAGACCGTCTGCAGCATCTGCGCAACGCCGTAATGCGACCGCGCCCGCGCGTCGGCATAGTCAAGCTGCGCGGCCAGTGCAGGCGGACGCGACATGATCTTGTTGATGGCTTCAGCGAGTGCATCGGCATCGCCCGGCGGCACCAGCGTTCCGGCCTTGCCGGCTTCGAGAATATCGGACGCAGCGCCTGCGTCGGTCGCGATCACAGGCACGCCGGCGAGCATCGCCTCGACCAAGGTGCGGCCGAACGGCTCGGGATCGATCGAGGGATGAATCACCGCATCGACGGCGCTCATCAGCCGCGGCACGTCGCTGCGCTGGCCGAGAAACTGCACGCGGTCGCCGAGATGGAGGTCGTCGACCATCTGCCTCAGCTTTGCCGCATAGGCCTGTTCGCCGAACAAGGCATCGCCGGCGATGATGCAGCTGACGCCCGGCGCCTTGGCCAGAGCCTGCAGCACCACATGTTGGCCCTTCCAGGCCGCAAGGCGGCTGAACACGCCGACCAGCGGACCTTCCGGCAATTTGAGTTCCTGCCTGATCTGCGCCGGTGAACTGGCTTCCGGCAACACATCGAGACCATTGGGAACGACCGCGACCAGATTTGCCTTGCCGCCCTCGGCGATGAAGGCATCCGCCGCTGCCTGCGACGGCACGACGACCTTGCTCGTGCAAAAATTCGCCAGCGCCACCTGCACGCGACGCTGCATTGCGCCGAAATGCACGGAGGTAATGATATCATGCAGATGCCAGATCAGCGGCCGCCGCGCGAATGTGACGGCGATCGCCGACAGCACAAAGGCCTTCTGCGAATTGGCATAGACCACATCGTGACGGCGCGCGGCGCTGATGAGTTCGACAACGATGGCGCAGAGACGGCCGGCCAACGGAATGACTTTCAGGACCGAGCTGTCGCGACGGACCTGCGTCAGCCCCTGCCCCCAGCGCGATACCGTGACCTTGAGGCCCTTGCTCGCCAGCGCCGGAGCGAGCGGACCATCCTCGAACAGAAACGCGGACTGGCCGGCCCATGGCTGCACAATGTCGAGCAGCACCAGTTCCGCGCCGGATATCGATCCGGTGTGGCAGACGAACATCACGCGCGGTTTCGACATCACGTCGCCCCGGCATAGGCACCGAGGCCAACCGGTCCGACCACGCGCGCGCCGTTCGTTTCCGGCGTCGCCATGGTGATGGCAATGCCGAACAGCTCGCCGCCCGCCGCACGGATCGCGCTGGAGGTGGCGACCGCCTGCCCGATCGAGGAGCGACCGGAGCGTACGCAGAGCAGCACACCATCGACCTGCCGCGCCAGCACGCCTACATCGGTCTGGATGCCCGGCGACGGACCGTCGATCAGCACCACGTCGTAGATCTGGCTCCACAGCAAAAGATCCGCCAGCGGCCTGCGCATCAACAGGTCAGCGGATGCCGCGAACGGGCCAGCGGCGATGGCGTCGAGATTGGGCGTCGCGGTGCGTACCACCACCTCGCGCGGCTGGACGTCGCCGCGCAGGATGCCCTGCAGGCCGAGGCTGCTGCGCAGCCCCAGTGCGATCTCGAATTTCGGCGCGCCAAGATCGCATTCGAGCACCAGAACGCTGCGGCCGGTTGCCGCGAGATGCTGCGCCAGTGCCAGCGTCAGAAATGTCTTGCCCTCGGCCGTCGCGGGCGATGCCACCAGAATTTTCCGCCGGTTTCTTTCGCTACCCGATGCGAACAGGCTCGCCGCCAGATTGCGCAGGGCATCCTGATAGGCGCTGTCCTGCTGCGCCAGCACCAATGCACGCGACAGCGACGGGCCGGATTGCGCGGTGAGGATGGCGCCGATCGGCGATTCCGATGCGTCCTTTTTCAGCGCCGGCAGCCGGGCGAGGATTGGCGCGCCGGTGACAACAGACAATTCCGACGTTGAACCCGCCATCGCCGGCGCCTTACGCTCCGGCACGGGCGGCGCTTTGGCTGCGGCTACGGCCCCGGCAGCGGTCGCGACTGGCGCGATCGGCGGCGGCGCAGCAGGAGGGATTTTGGTTTTGACGGGGGCCGCCACCCGCATCCGCGGCAGTTTGCCAAGGTTCAGGCGGTCGCCGAAGAACGCCGCGGCAAAGGCCAGCAGCAGGCCGAGGGTCGCGCCGGCCGCCAGGAACGGAATCTTTTTCGGGAAGAATGGCTTGATCGGCAGCTCGGCAAGGCTGACCAACCGGGTGCTGCCGATCAGCACGCGCCGCTCGGTTTCCAGTTCGCTGGCGCGCTTGTAGAGGTCGGCATATTGCTGCCGCTTGATCTCGGTGCTGCGCACCATGCTCTCGATCGAGGCTTCGTCCGAGGTTGCGGAGCCGACTTCCGCCTTGACGGCTTCCATCTGCTTCTTCAGCGACGTCACCAGCAGATCGTTGGCGTCGAAGGCCTTCTGCGCGCTGATGGCGATGCTCGATACTTCAGTGGCCAGGCGCTCCTTGATCGCGGCCTGTTCCTGTTCGAGCGCCCGCAGCGAGGGATGCCGCGGCCCCAGCACATTGGCCTGGCTGGCAAGCTGTGCCGTGACCACGGTGAGTTGCTGCTTGAGGTCGGCGATGGAACGGTTCGACAGCACCGACGGCGCGTCGCTGGCGCCGCGCGACTGGTTCGACTTGATTTCCTGCAGCCGCGCCGCGGCTTCCGCGCGCGCGGTCTCCGCCACCGACAGCTGCTGGCTGATGTTCGTCAGCCGCTCCGAACTGATCGGCGCCAGCGACCCGCGCATCAGGCCCTTGTTGCGGCGAAACGCCTGGATCTTTGCATCGGCATCGCGCAACTCGCTGTCGAGCTGGCGGGCCTCTTTCCAGAGATAGGACGCGGCGACTTCGCGGCTGTCGGATCCGGCGGTGCGCTGATCGTCGAGGAAGGCGTTGGTCAGCGCATTGGCCAGCTTCTGCGCGACCTCGGGAAGCGGCGACTGATAGGAAATGTTGATCACGCGCGAACGGCCGACCGCGCCGATCGAATAATTGGTCTGGACATAGTCGACGAAGGCGCCGCTGTCGGTCTTCAGCTTGTCGCAGCCGGAGCCGCCTCTGGCGTGGCATTCTTCCACGGCGGCATCGAGCACGCCGGGTACCGCCATCGCCAGCCGCATCACGCGTGGCGAACGAACCACCAGCAGCTGGCTTTCCAGATCGGCGGGGTCGCCGATCTTCTGCGCCCAGGCCGCCGATGCATTGCTGTTGGCGGGCTCCTGCTCGGCGACGATCACCGAACCCGTGGCAAGATAGCGCACCGGCAGCATGACCAGAGCGACGACCGTTAGCACCATCACGCCGCAGAACACACCGGCGAACAATTGCCGATGCCGCCACACCGTCAGCAGCGGGCTCTGCACGGCGACGGCTTCGCCGGTGTCCGTGCTCTCGGCGGTTGGGCGTTTGGTGAACATGCGCGTCAGACTGTCAGGTATGAGGATGGCGCGAACGCCGTGCGGTTTCTGTCGGCGCCGCCAGCGTCATCGAACCGCTCATGAACCATCGCGACGCACATCCTGGACCCCTTGTGATCCGAGCCCAAGCGATTGAAAAACCGCTGCAGAAGCAGGTCACCTGTCCGCTGATTTACGGATGTTTTGGTTAAGAGCAGGTTTAAAATATGGAGTCGGGCATGCCGACCGCCTAATTAACAGGCAAATACGCACGCCAATCCGTACTGTGAGTACACTCTAAGCAACGCGTCTGATCGTACTGCGCCGGAAGACCGCAGATTTCCATTTCGGAACAAACTATCGCACCCCGACGTTTCTGCGCTGCCGCAACCGGAGTCCTGCGATGAGCATTTTGAAATGGGCGTTGATCTTCTTTGTCGTGTCGATCGTGGCCGGCATCCTCGGCTTCACCGGCGTCTCGGCGGCATCGGCGGACGTGGCGCGGGTGCTGTTCTATATCTTCGTCGTGATCTTCATCGTGCTGCTGTTGCTGGGCATGACGATCTTTCGGGCGTGATGACCACAGCTGTCATCGCCCGGCTTGACCGGGCGACCCAGTAATCACCGGCGCCCGCGTTTCCTCACCGACGCCGGCGTGTACAGGGTTCCCGCATGCGCGGGAACGACAGTCGAAGGTGCGGCGCCGACGGCAGCTAATGAATCCCTACGCCGACCAGCCGATCGACCAAAGCGCGATCGGAGATCAGCGCGTCGGGTGTTCCGGTCCAGCTGGTGCGGCCGCGCTCCATCACCATCACGCTGTCGGCGAAATCCAGTGCACGCTCGATCTGCTGCTCGACCAGGATGATAGTGACTTCCTTGGTCGCGGCGAGCTTGCCCAGCAGCACCATCAGCTCATCGCAGATCACCGGAGCGAGGCCTTCCAGCGGCTCATCGAGCAACAGGATCGACGGTTTGCCGAGCAGCGTGCGCGCCATCGACAGCATCTGCTGCTCGCCGCCGGACAGCTGCATGCCGTAATTGCGGCGGCGCTCGCGCAGCCGCGGAAACATCTCATAGGCTTCCGTGAGCGCCGACGCCGGCCGGCCTTTCAGGCCAGTGCGCAGGTTTTCTTCCACCGTCAGCGACGGAAAGATATCGCGGGTCTGCGGCACATAGCCGATACCCAGCCCGGCGCGTGCCGAGGTGCGCCTCCCCGTCACATCCTGGTCGCCGATCCTGATCTGGCCGCCATGGCGCGTCGACAGCCCCATCAAGGTCGCCAGCAGCGTGGTCTTGCCCATGCCGTTGCGGCCGAGCACTGCGAGGCGGTCTCCGGCGCGCACCGTGAGGGAGATATCCTCGATGATCCGCGTCGGGCCGTAGCCGGCGCTGAGGTTCTGAATTTCAAGTTGCGCGGCGGGCATCGGCATAGCTCCCGAGATAGGCACGGCGCACTTCGTGATCGGCGGTGACGTCCTTCGGCGATCCCTCGAAGATCAGCCGCCCGGCCGCCAGCACCAGCACGCGCGTCGCGAACTTGAACACCAGATCCATGTCATGTTCGATCATCAGCACCGCGATATCGTCAGGCAGCTGGTTGATGGCGTCGAGAATTCTTGGCGCCTCGTCATGCGGCACGCCGGCGGCAGGCTCGTCGAGCAGCAGCACTTTTGGCCGCAATGCGAGACCGATGGCGAGTTCGATCAGCCGCTGCTGACCGTAAGCGAGTTCGATCACCTTGCGATAGGCCAGACGATCGAGGCCGAGTTTGGCGAGGATCTCGCTCCACTCGGCGCGAACCTCCGGCAGTTCGGTGGCGGTGGAGAAGAACCGCCGCGTGATACGCTTGCGCTGCATGATCGCCAGCGCGACGTTGTCCGCGACGGTGAGATTCTGGAACAGACGCGTGGTCTGGAAGGTGCGGA
>JAQGKA010000189.1 GCA_028290355.1 Tardiphaga sp.
ATCACGAAGGTGGTGCGCCCCTTCATCACTTCATCGAGAGCGGCGTTCAGTTTCGCCTCGGTGACGGCGTCGAGCGCGCTGGTGGCCTCGTCGAGAATCAGGATCGGCGGATCCTTCAGCAGCGCGCGGGCGATCGACAGTCGCTGCCGTTCGCCGCCGGACAGCATGCGGCCGCGCTCGCCTGCATTGGTTTCGAACTTGCGGTCGCTGCGCTCGATGAAGTCGAGCGCCTGAGCGCGCGCAGCGGCGATGCGCAATTCTTCATCTGACGCGTCCGGCTTGCCGACGCGCAGGTTGTCGGCGATCGAGCGGTTGAACAGCAGCGCCTCCTGGAACACGACGCCGATGTTCCGGCGCAGCGCCGACAATGTCAGGCCGCGGACATCCATGCCGTCAATCCGGATGAAGCCGGATTGCGGATCGAAGGCGCGATGCAGCAGCGCGATCGCGGTGGATTTGCCGGCGCCGGTGGCGCCGACCAGCGCGATGGTCTGGCCGGGCAGGGCGACAAAGGAGAGGTCCTCGACCGCGGGCCGCTTGCCGTCATAGGAGAACGATACGTCGTTGAACTCGACCATGCCCTGCAGCCGGCCGGGATCGATGGCGTCGATGCGGTCGCGCACCGCCGGCACGGCGTCGAGCACGTTGAAGAACTCCCGCAGCCTTGGTGCTTCCATGAACACGCCGTTGATAAAGGAGACCACCTGTTCGAGGCGCTGGATCAGCATGGTGGCGAAGCTCACGAACATCACGATCTCGCCGACCGTGGTCAGTCCCTGCTGATGCAGCGCGATGCCGACCGTGAAGATCGCCAGCACGGTGATGGTGGTCGAGGCTCGCGTCATCACGGTGACCAGCGCCCACCACGATAGCACCGGCATCTGCGCCGCCAGCAACTGGTCGGCCACCGAGCGCAGCCCCTGCACCTCGGCATCGACGCGCACAAAACTCTGCACCAGCGCGACATTGCCGAGCGCATCCGACGCCCGCGCCGACAGGTCGCCGTAGTGCTCCTCGACCTCGCTCTGCATGCCCGAGGTCTTGCGCACGACGAGAGTGGTCAGCACGGTGAAGACGACGCACAGCACGGCGAGCAGGATAGCGAGCCGCCAGTTGATGTAGATCGAGAGCGGCAGCAGCACGATCAGCGACATGATCGAGGCGAAATGCTCGCGGAAGAATCCGAGCCACAGCCGCCACAGCGCGTCGGTCCCCTGCAGCATCACCTTCATCAGCCGGCCGGAATGGGTGCCGGTATGGAAGGTCAGCGGCAGCTGCATGATGTGTTCGAAGTAGTCGGTCAGCACCGCCTGGCGCTGGCGGTGGGCGAGACGGTCGGCATGCAGCGCAACGACGGCGCCGCAGACGATCGTGAACAGCCCGAAGCCCACCCAGGCCGCGAGCAGCGGCCATGGCGAGGCCACCTGGGTGTCGAGTGCGGCGGTGGAAAGATTGCCGGAGAGCACGTCGATGATGCGGCCGAACAGGACCGGTTCGGCGAATTGCGCGCCGGCCAGCAGCAGATTGGCGGCGGCGAGAATCCAGCCGAGCCGCTTCTCCTTGCCGAGCAATTGCAGCACGCGGGTGTAGAGACGGATCATGGAGAGGCACTCGGGGCGACGCGAACGGAACGATCGGCGGGTATTTTAAGCAGGGATCGGCGGCGGAATACAGTCGCCTAAGCCAGTTGTTCAGTTGATCTTGCGACCGTTCGAACCCGGCAGAAATGAATCATCGAAAATGTCGGAGGCGGTTGGGCGCCTGCGGAAGGTAAAATCCTCGGCGATCTCGCCGATCGACGTCTCCAGGCGGGCCGGGTCGGCGCCGCCCAGCCCGTCGCGTTTGACGTCGTCGGTCAGGATGTTGTCGCGGATGATGACCTGCAGCCGTTCGAGTTCGAGGTCGCGCGAGCCGCTTTCCATCTGGCTGACCACGTCGTCGATCGCCTGCGCCGGCTGCTGGATGGTGAGCTGTGTTGCCGCGGCGATGGCGCGCACAAAACTCTTCACCGCCTCGGGCTTGTCGGCGGCGAATTTCGGATTGACGATGACCGCGAGCCCGTAGGCGGCGCTGCCGTAGTCGGAAAAGCGAAACACCGCGAGGTCGTCGGCGGGCACGCCGCGGTCGCGCAGATTGACGGCGGAGAGATAGGAGAAGCCGGTGACGGCATCGACCTGACCCGCCGACAGCATCGGTTCGCGCACCGCGGCGCTGATCTTCTCCTGCTTCACGCTGGCGAGCTTGATGCCGTTCTTGTGGGCCAGTGCCGGCCACAGCCGGATCGCGAGGTCGCCGTCGGCGATGCCGAGCGTTTTGCCTTCAAGGCTGTCGAGCGAGGTGATGCCGCGGCTTTTGCGGGCGATGATGGCGTAAGGCGCGCTGTTGAGCAGCACGAACACCGCCTTGATCGGCGCAGCATCGGCGGCGTCGCGATAGCGCACCAGCGTGTTGATATCGGCCAACGCCATGTCGCTGGCGCCCGACGCGACGCGGGCGATGGCCTCGGAGGAGCCACTGGCGATATTGGTCGAGACGGCCAGCTTCTCGGCCCGGTACAGGCCGCGCGTGGAAGCCAGCACAAAGGGCGCCGCAACGGCATCAATCGGGCGATCGAGCGAAAACTGGATCGCCACGGGTGCCTTGGGCTCGTCCGAAGCCCGGCCCGGCGTCGCGCCGGCCCAGACAACAGCCAGCACGCTCATCGAGATGGCCAGCAATCGGCGGGAGATGGTTTTCACGACATCACGCATGAGGGCACTAACAGCAGGACCGGATGACAGTTGCGACGGGCGATATGTTTGATTGATGGCAGCGTGGCTGCGACATCTTGCGCCAGCATTGTGCGCGCTCAAAGCTGAACGTCAGGTGACCGCCTTGATTTCGACACCGATCGTTCAGGCTGCGTTGGGGTTCGGGAACCCATAGTGCCCGAAGTGGTTAGCTATCCGAGGCCCGCAGGGCCAGACGACCACGGAGGACATAGATATGTTCGCACGCAAGACTTCACTTTCTTCCACCGCCCGCGCCGCCATTCTGGCGACTGTCGCAGCGGTGGCCCTGACGTCCCTTGCGCCGTCGGCCGTCATGGCTGCACCGGCTGCCAACGGCGTATCCGCGAGCCATGGCAGCAGTGACGCCACCGACTTCAGCTCGGCGCGTCGCCGCCACTACTATCGTGGCAACGGCAATGCCGCCGGACTCGCCGCTTTCGGCGCCATCGTCGGCACCATCGGCGCGATTGCGGCCACCCAGAACCGACGGGACTATTATTACGATAACGGCCCCGGATATGGCTATTACGGCGGTGGTCCCGCTTATTATGACGGCGGCCCGGCCTATTATGGCGGTGGTTCGTATCGCGGGTACGGCGGCAGCCACGGCTATGACAACTCCCGTCGCATGACCTGGTAATAGAACGTCCTGAACTACCAATCGCCGGCCGTCTCCGGACGGCCGGCGATGTACGTTAAAAACACACCGGCGATTTACGTTAAAACACAATAAGTACCAGCCGTTAACACGCTGGCTACAGCTTTGGTTTAGGGTATCGGAATGAGTGATTCGCTCAACCGGCTCTACCAGGCGGTGATCGCGGCCAAGGATCTCGATCCGGCGGTGTCGCGGACGGCGCGGCTGTTTCAGCGCGGTCCCGCCAAGATGGCCAAGAAGCTGGCCGAAGAGGCGATCGAGGTTGTCATCGATGCGGTCAACCGCAAACCCGATGCCGTGATCCGCGAAAGCGCCGACCTGCTCTATAACCTGACTGTGCTGTGGGCTTCAGCCGGCGTTAGGCCCGACCAGGTCTGGGCCGAGATGGACCGCCGCGAAGATATGCTCGGAATTGCCGAAAAGCTGCCAAAACTGCCGAAACCGGCCAAGCCGGCTGCCAAGGCTGTCGCCGCTCCAACGGCGCGGCGACCAATTGTCGCGGTCGAAGGCCGCCTTCGCAAGCTCAGCTGAAATTTTCGGCGAAATCCTGCGCGCCCCGCCATAGACAAATCACAGTGAGGGTGGTTCATCGCGGCCATGCTCAGACGTATCTATGATTGGTGTATCGACGCCGCCCACAAGCCCTACGCGCTCTGGTTGATGGGAGCGGTCTCGTTTGCG
>JAQGKA010000141.1 GCA_028290355.1 Tardiphaga sp.
AGCGTAGGGTGGGCAAAGGCGCTCTTCGCGCCGTGCCCACCACATTGCTCGCTTTGTCGAAACGCTTTGGTGGGCTCGCTTCGCTCAGCCCACCCTACAGGCTGACTATGGCGGACGTGATCGCGGCTGGCGGCTGGTGATGGCGGACGACGCTTCGCTAATCCGCCCTACGTGCTGTTCTTCCGTGATCCCGATGGAAATCTGCTGGAAGTGTTTGCGGACATTTGAGCGCGTAAGGCGGATGAGCGCAGCGTCATCCGCCTTCGCGTGCATTCGGGTTTGTGTGGGCGGGATTTTGGGGCGCGATCAGAGTCCGGTGTATTTCGGATTCGGGTCTTTTGGGGGAATGAGGGGATTTGTATTGCACGCTTCGAAGTGGGAGGCAGTTTCGTCCAGCGCCTTGTGCTGCCACATCTCCGCTTCAGCCATCCACTTCCAGCTTTCGGCGGGATACAAAGCAGCGCGTTGACGGCATCGACTTTCCATGGCGCGGCAGCGTAACAGCTCCTTCATTGTCAACTCCCTTCCTGCTGGTTTTACTGGTTTTTGCTCACGCTATTCCCAATCATTGCGACAGAGTCATCATGATTATCCGGCAGAACTAAATTTTGCTTTTGTCTGCCAACGGACGGAGGAACTTAACCGACTCTTGACGCAGTTGTGTGCCTGCTCGAATGCTTGCTCCAATTGCATGTTGCGTGCATCGCCTGCGTTTGTGCGCAATTTCCAAAGACAGCAAGCGCAGCGTGGGCAAAGGCGCTGTTCGCGCCGTGCCAACCACATGGCTCGCTTGTCGAAACGCTTTGGTGGGCTCGCTTCGCCCAGCCCACCCTACAGGCTGCGGACGATGCCTTCGCTGATGGCCGTACCTGGCGCTCCGGGCTCGTGGGCAAGGACCGATGCGGTCCTTACGTGTTGAGCGGTTGCGTTTACGGCTCGTTAGGCGGTCCGATAATAGTTTGCGGCCAGAGAGGCAAGTTTCGATGGGTCAAGGCGATGGGTACACCGGAGCGTCGAGAAGAACACCGCGTCAAGTTTGAGCGGGGCTTCGACGTGCACATCATGGCCATCGATGGAACGTGGCGTCGCGCGTGCGTTCTGGAGGACGTTTCCGCGACGAGCGCAAAGCTCACGACGAAGTCCTCGATAGAAGGCCTCAACCTCAGTGAGTTCTTCCTTCTGCTATCGACGACCGGGCTGGCCTATCGCCGATGTGAACTGTCCTGGGTCAACGGCGATCAGATGGGGGTCAATTTCCTGGTGTTGACGGGAAAGAAGAAAAAGGCGCGCCCCGTTGAAACCGGGGTGGAAGGCTAAGCCGCAAAGGCCAGGCCTTTCTGGGCAAGGATGGCCACCAGACGTTTCCGGCGGGACCGGCGACATGATGAGCCAGCACGCGCGGTTTGCCGTGGCAAATTCGCCGCCGCCTTTACCAGGCATATCGAACGACGCCCTTGCCGGCGTAGCTGCGGGTGACGTCGGAGAACTCGCCCTCGAAGGTCGCGGCGAGCGAGATGCCGCTGATGAATTTCATCTCGGCGGAAGCCGTCGTCAGCGCGGCGTCATGCGCCTGTGCGGCACCATTCACAACGAAGCTCGCGCCGGGCAGCGACTGGAACGTCGCCGATGCCGCGCGGTCGGTGTTGAAGTCATGAGCCCATGCAGCACGCCCGCGCAGCGTCAGCAGCGCATCGCCGACGGCAAATGATTTGTCGCTGCGCAGACCGAGTTCTGATCGCGTCGCAGTCACGGTCTTCGATACGTAGCTCAGCGCAAAGGTGTTGGCGCCCAAGACGGCGCTTTCGGCGTAAGCCGGCAGATCGAATGCGATGACCTGCGCCGCGGCATAGGGCGTCAGGCCAATGCCGCCCGGCCACGGCATCACATAACGGTTGCCGCCTTCGATGCGACCGGAATAGGCATTGGCGTTGAAGTGCGCGTGCAGTTGATTGATGCCGGCGATGTTGACGGTGCGGTCGGTGGTGATGTCCTGCCAGCCGTAGGCCGCCGCGGCGGTGATGTAGGCCGAGCCGATGCTGTGGCGAACAAACGCACCGGCCTGGAACAGGTCGGAATGTCCGGAGCCTCCATTGGCGACGCTGAAATTGGTGCCACCGCCGGCGAGCGAGAAGCCGGCGATGGTCTGCGGCGACAGCCAGTAATCCGCACCGACGGCGACGCCGCCGACCCGGCTGGTCGCGGTGTTGGAGCCGAGCGTTGCGTTGCCGTCGGTGGTCTGCGAGCCGCCGAAGCCGGCCGCCCACACATTCCAGCGCTGTTCGAAAGCGCGCGGCGCCGCCTTGGTGAACATCGCATAGGCCTCGCGCTCTGCCCCCGAACGCTTGCGACCGTTCGCAGCGTAGGCGTTCGCGTTGTCTTCGTCGGCAAACCCTATTGCACCCGGCGTATTGCCACCGCGGCCCGTGGTGAACAGATCGGTCATCACGCCCATGAACAGGTTCATCGCATCGAATGTCGTCTGCTGCGATCCGGTTGCGATCTCGCCCGAAGCCTGCGTCAGTGCGTTGGCGAGACCGGATCCGGTCAGGGCGAACAGCGCGTTGAAACCGGCCGGCATGTTCACGCCGGCCGTGAGTGCGTTATCGATTCCGGCCGCGACGTTCTTCTGGTTGATGTTGGCGGTGCCCGGCAGGTTCGGCGACAGCAGGCCGGGATCGACTGTCAGCAGCACGTCGTTGCCGACATAGCTCAGCCGCGCATTGCGCGCGAAACTGTTGGCGGCGAGAAAGCCCGCCGTGGCGAAGGTGCCGCTGACGGTGCTCGCGGTGAGAATCGTATAGGTGGTCGTGGCCGAGATGCGCGCGAGCGGATCCACCGTAACCTTGCCCGCGAGATTCGCGGTGCCCATCACGATCGTCTTGTCGGCTGATATGCCCGACACCTGCACCAGATAGGTCGATGCCGCCGTCAATGTCAGGCTGCCGCTGACCGTCAGCGTGCCGATCGAATTGCCCGGCGACAGCGTGCCGCCATTGATCAACGTCTCGCCGACGATGCCGTTGCCGCCGAGGGTGCCGCCGGCGTTCACCGTGGTGAGCGACGACAACGCGATCGAGCCGTTCACGCTCAGCGTGCCGGCGTTCACGGTGGTTTCGCCGGTGTAAGTGTTGATTCCGGTGAGAATGGTGTTGCCGGATCCGTTCTGCACCACCTTGCCCTGATCGCCGCTGTCGTCGGAGATGACGCCGGCGAAGGTGTAGGCGTTGGAGCGGTTGAAGATCAGCATGCCGCCATTGATGACGTCGCCGACGATAGAGCCGGTGGTGCCGCCATTACCAAGCTGCAGGGTCGAGCAGAAGCAGATCGATGTCCCGCCGGTATAGGTGTTGGTCCCTGTCAGCGTCGTGATGCCGGTGCCGTCGATCCACAGCGCCGTCGTGCCGGCAACTCCGTCCTTGATGACGCCGGCAAATGTCGCATTGGTATTGTCGAGGCCAGTGGTCAGCCGCGCGGCGCCGCTGCCCGAATTGGTGACGGTGCCGGCGCCGAACAGCGAGCCGATGAACTGGATCGTGTCGGCAAGATCCAGCGTCGCCCCCGCGGCGATCACATGGGCGCTATTTATACTCAACGAGCCGAAGTCGGCTGTGAGCGTGCCCGCGGCCACGCTGGTGGTGCCGGAATAATCGTTGCCGCCGGTGAGCCGCAGCGTGCCCGCGCCGAGCTTGGTCAAACCGCCGGTGCCGGTCAGGCTCTGCGAGACCGTGAATGTGTTGGCGGGGTCGGCGATGTCGAAGCCGCCGCCACTTGCGCCCCAGTTGATCGCGCGCGGCGTCGACGTGAAGGCCGTGCCCGTCACCTGCAGGATGCCGCCGTTGAAGGACAGCGCTTCGACGCCGTTGCCGAGATTGGCATCCGATGACACCGACAGCGTGCCGCCATTGATCGACCAGCTCGTTGACTGCCCGGGCGTGCCGGTCAGCGTCCAGATCGATGAGTCGATCTTGTTGAAGGTGCCGAAGCCCTGATACTGCGCGGCGGGGCCGAGCGTGCTGACATCGAAGGTTGCAACTCCCGTGCCGCCGAGCTGGAAGGTATCGCTGCCGGTGCCGAGCACGTTGCCAGTGATGACCGAGCCCTGCGCCAGCGTCAGCGTGTTGCCGCTGCCGGCGAACCGGATCGCCGCGGTGCCGCCGCTGATGGTGCCGGCGTTGAACACCGTGGAGCCGCCGCCGAGAAAGACGCCATTATTGGTGCCGGAGAGCGAGCCGCTGATCGCATTGACGGTAACGCCGGTCTCGACTCCGGTGCCGTAGCCATTGGTGCCGGCGCTGGTGCCGGGTGCGCCGCCGCCCTGGTTGGTGGTGGTGCCGGTGCAGGTCGTCGTCACGTTGTTGGCGGACGCGGGCGTACAGTCCGCCCGCGCGGCCTCGCCGGCCAGCAGCACGAGCGCGAAAGCCACGGCCAGCGATCGCGCGGCGACGAGGGCGGCACGACCCCGATCGAGGCCGCGACGCGCAAACAGCCCGATCGAAACTTCCCGCACCCCGGACACTTTCAACGTCACACCCTACGCGCCTGCCGCCGGGAAACATCGCCCCCAACGCCGGTATATTCTCAGCAGGATTCCCGGAGAGGTACAATCTGCGGGTGGCATTTACCGCAGGTTTCAGAGCGATCCCCAGCAACTGTACCTCGCGGGCAACAACCTGCGCCGACGCCGTCACTCTTCGATGTGCCGCGAAGTCAATAAACCCAGCTTGCCGTGCCGCCGTGCGAAACTTTTTGCGTGGATGTGGATGATCCGTTGGACAGGGTCTCTCGCTCACCAGCGGAGAGCGTGGAGACGACCACGCGATGGGTTCTGCCGGTTCTTGCGTCTTGAACCTCTCGCCCCGCCTGCCCGACCAACGCTTGCAACATCGCAGCCGCGCTGGATCGAGGCCGTCATGCCCATCACCCTGCAAAGCACCGTCGGCGGCTTCTCGCCGGGCTTCATGGCGAAGCTGCCGGCGCTCGAGGCGGCGATGATCGCGCAGGTGCTGGAGCCGTCGTCGTTCTTGATATCGAAGGACCGCGCGACACCGGCCACCGTGCCGCTGATCGGGCCGTTCTTCTATGACTACACGGTGTTCATCGACGATGAGCACTTCACCGTCACCGAGCCGAACGACATGCGGTTTCTGGAATTCTTGCTGGGCCGCATCACGGCGCCGGAACAGATCGCGCCGGCCGCATCGTGGAAGTTGCCCGGCGTGCTCGGTCGCTTTGCGCGATGGATGTCGCAGCCGATCTGAGGCGGCGGGGGACCTCGCAAACGCTAAGCGCGTCGCAACGCCGCTACTCGCCCCAGGTCGCAAAGGCGTCGTTGAAGGCGCGCTCGCCGGGCGAGCCCTTTTCGATGGCGATGATGGCGCGACGCTGGTTGGTGTAGACGAGCGGGATGTCGAACCAGGAGCGCTCCTTGAGGAGCTGCAGGTTGCGGACGCGGTCGCTCTCGACGTTGCTCAGGCCGACCAGGAAGAAGCCGTCGGTGACCTTGACCGCGAGGCCGGCGAGCGGCGTGCCCCTCGCCTGCTCGTTCGACTTCATCAACACGCCCGGCACGTTGGCGACACCGCCACCGGCAAAGTCGGCCGGCAGCACGAAGGTCAGCTCGGCGGTGTGGCTCGCCGGCAGCGAGGTGTCGGTGTTGCGCCGGAATGACATCGTCATCTTCAGCTTGCGCTCGGGAATGTCGATGTCGGCGCGCACGGCGATGTCGGCGGGCTTGCCGCCCGACGCCTTGATCGGCTCGGTACGCCAGACGACCGTGCCGACATACTGCTTGCCCTTCGGCTCGGCCGGATCCTCGTCATACAGCACGACGCGCTGCGCCACCGGCGCCAGCGTCTCGCCTGTCGACGGCTGGCCGACGCGGTCCGCGATCTTCGGCTTCGGCGCCAGCGGCGCGTCCTTCGAAGAGTCGACCACCACCGGCGTCGACGATCCCATGCCGACCATCTGCATCAGCTTCGGTCCGGCCAGAATGCCGGCGCCGACCACGATCATCACGAGGCCG
>JAQGKA010000318.1 GCA_028290355.1 Tardiphaga sp.
GCGATCGTCGCGGAATGGGAGGCGCAGCAGGACACCATCAATCCGATGACGATGCCGCTAACGCGGCTCGCTAACAGCGTCATCGATGCGGTCGGCGACAATGTGCAGGCCGTCGCCGACGACATCGCAAAATACTTCGGCACGGACCTGCTGTTCTATCGCGCCGGCCATCCGCAGGAGCTGGTGGCGCGCGAGGCGAAAGCCTGGGACCCGGTGCTGTTCTGGGCCGCGGAAAACCTTGGCGCGCATTTCATCCTCGCCGAGGGCATCATTCACGTCCGCCAGCCGGAGCCGGCGATTGCCGCTGCGCGCGCGACGCTGCCGACGGACCCGTGGGCGATCGCGGCGCTGCATCTGGTGACGACGCTGACCGGTTCGGCACTGCTCGCGGTGTCGCTGTTGCTCGGCCATCTCGATGCGGATCAGGTCTGGGCCGCCGCCCATGTGGACGAGGACTGGAACATCGAACACTGGGGCATCGACGAGGAAGTCGCCGCTCGACGCGCCGGAAAGCTGGTCGATTTCCAGGCTGCGGCCTTTGCGCTGAAGGCGCTGGTGCCGTCGCCGGGTTAACGAGAGGTTAAGGTCGCTTCGTTACCTTTGCCGGGACCATTGTCCGGTGAAGCGAACATGTCGATTGCCGTCACTCCGATCTTCCCGGTCATCGCCGCGCAGGGCGTGTCGGGCGATATTGCGTTCCAGCCGGGCAGCGTGATCGCGGCGCGGGTGCTTAAGATCCTGCCCGACAACCAGGTGCGGATCGCGATCGGCAGCCTCTCTATCGACGTGCTCTCCGAAGTACCGTTGCAGGCCGGTCAGACGCTACAACTGGCGGTGTCGCAGACGTCTGACGGCGTCAGGCTTGCTATCGTGACGCCGCAGGGCGCGACGACGCCGGAGACCGCAGCGCCGGTGACCGGCAACAGCGGTGTACCGCTCGACACCGTGACGCTGGCGCCGGATGCGCCCATCAATCTCGTGACGACACTGGCGACATCGAAGGTTCAGCTGACGGCGCTGGAAGCACTCGCCGTCTCCGCCGCGGCACAGACTGCGGCGACGCAACAGGCGGGGTTGTCGACATTGTTCGCCAATCTTGGCGCGGCCGCGTCATTGCAAAGCCTGCCGCCGCAGCTGCAGCAGGCGGTGGCGCAACTGCTGTCGCAGCGGCCACCGCTCGATCAGAACCTTACCGGCGACGAAGTGAAGTCTGCGTTCCAGAGCTCCGGCCTGTTTCTCGAAGCCTCGCTTGCATCTGGGAGTGTATCGCCGGCGGGGACGATGCCGGACATGAAGGCGGCGTTGATCGTGTTTCGTCAGGCGCTGATGACCTCGCTCGGCAATACGGCCGACCTGAACGCGGCGGTGCCGTTGGCTGCGACTGCGCAGCAAGGTGCGCAGTCAATAGTGGCGGCGTCGGCGCAACCGGCTGCTTCCGCGCCGCTCGCGCCATCCTTGATGCCCGAACTACTCGCGCAGGATGACCTGTTGCAACAGGCTGGGCTGTTCGCCGTCGAAGACTTCGTCGACTTCAGCAGCAAGGCCCAGATCATTCCGCCCGCCGCATCCGCGCCGCAAGTAGCCATCCGCGCCGCCGCGGCCGGTGCTGCCTTGAGCCTGCTGCAGGAAGCGCTGCAGGTCGGTCCGAAAGGCACCGGCAGTCCGACGAAGCCAGTGTTCGACGATAGCGTGATGATGGACCTGCTGCCTTCGACCGCCAGGTCGCCGACATCGCCTCACGTCGATGATGCGCTGATCACCCGTACCAATGTTCCGCCGCCGCCGCTGCGCGGCGCGCTGCCAACGGCGCAGCCGATGGCTCTGGCGACGCTGGCGCCGAATGCGCCGCTCGCCAGCGCCGTGCATCACCTACTCGTCGATACCGATGCGGCCATTGCGCGGCAGACCTTGATGCAGGTGGCGTCATTGCCGGATCGCGTCGATGTCGCGACGCCCCGTCTCGATCCGGCTGCGCCACGGTGGAGCTTCGAAATTCCCTTTGCCGTACCGAGCGGCACGGCGGTGGCGCAGTTCGAGATTTCCCGCGATGGCGGCAACGACAGCGAAGCTGAAGCCGCGAACCGGATTTGGCGCGCACGGTTCTCGCTCGACGTCGAGCCGGCTGGCCCGGTGCATGCGCTGATCTCGTTGACCGGAGACAAGACCTCGGTGCGGATGTGGGCGGAGAGGCCGGCGACGGCATCGCTATTGCGCGCGGGCACTGCGCAGCTCAATCAGGCGTTGATCCGCGCCGAGCTGCAGCCCGGCGATATCGTGATCCGCGAGGGCGCGCCGGTGCAGCCCGTTCCGGCATCCGCCGGGCATTTTCTGGATCGCGCGCTATGATCGTGGAAACGAAGAGACAGGTCGCGGTCGCGCTGCATTACGACAAGGTCGGCGCGCCGCGCGTTGTCGCCAAGGGCAAGGGCACGATCGGTGCGAAGATCATCGAAGTCGCCAAGGCCAACGATATTCCGATCGAAGAAAACGAAGTGCTGGCCGGAGCGCTGTCAAATGTCGAGATCGGCGACGAAATTCCCGCCGAACTCTACAAGGCCGTCGCCGAAGTTCTGGTATTCGTCTTGAGATTGTCGGGCCGGATTCGTTAGTCGCGCGCGGTCATGATTCCACCATGATGCCCGGCGCAGGTGAGCGCTTCGCCGTTTCATATCGGGTGCTGCCTTGATTAATCGCCGCCATGCTCTCGGTCTGCTCGCCGCCACAGCCATTTCGCCGGCCTTCGGTCATGTGGCGCCACAGCGCAGCGAAATCCGTGAAAGCCTTGCCAAGCGTTTCACGGACGAAGGCACCGAGGGCACCTTCGTCGGCTACAAGACCGACGACTATCTGATCATCGCCAGCGACAGGGAGCGCTCGGGGGAGGCGAAGCTGCCGGCATCGACCTTCAAGATTCCGAATTCGCTGATCGCGCTGGACACCGGCGTGGTCGCCGATCCCGACAAGGATATCTTCAAGTGGGACGGCGTGAAGCGCGACATCGCGGCGTGGAATCAGGATCACACGCTGCGATCGGCGATCGCGGCCTCCGCGGTGCCGGTGTATCAGGAGATCGCGCGGCGTATCGGCGCGGAGCGGATGCAAAAGTATCTCGATGAATTCGACTACGGCAACCGCAACATCGGCGGCGGTATCGATCAGTTCTGGCTGACCGGCGATCTGCGCATCGATCCGATCCAGCAGATCGACTTCGTCGATCGCCTGCGCCGCGGTGTGCTGCCGGCACAGAAGCGCAGCCAGGATCTGGTGCGTGATATCCTGCCGGTGACCAAGGTTGGCGACGCCATCATCCGCGCCAAGACCGGCTTGGTCGGCGCTGAAGTCGGCAAGCCGTCATTGGGCTGGCTGGTCGGCTGGGCGGAGAAGGGCAGTGCGCAAACGGTGTTCGCGCTCAACCTCGATGTGCGTGAACCCAAGCATGCCGCCAGCCGCATGACGGTTGCGCAGCAGTGCCTGATCGATATTGGCGGGCTTTAGCGCTGCGGCACCGGGTTTGTTCCCGCCTTCATATCCTTGGCGTCTTTCGCATCCTTGCCGATGCGGCCAAGATGGGTGATGCGAAAACCGGCGGAATATTTCAGGCCGTAGCCAAGCGCGCGGTCCAGGCCGATATGCGCCAGCCAGATCAGCGAGATCGAACCCATCACCGGCTCCAGCAGCACCATGCCGGCCAGCGCCAGCAACAGCGGGCCGATGGTGGCGTGGGCCGCGTTGTAGGCGACGGCGCCGACCCGGGGGCCGGCGAGATAGCCGAGCATGCTCAGGTCCGGCACCAGGAACAGCAGCGCATAGACCTGCCATGGTGCCCCGGAGAACAGATAAAACAGCGTCGGGCCGACAAACAGCGTGACGCCTTCCCAGCGCAGCAGATCGCGCACGCCGCCGGTGGCGGCGCCACTGTTTTCGTTGATGATAATATTGGGCATCTCGCATCGTCTCCCTGCGCGGACCCCGCATATAGGGAGGATGCCGGCCGACGCCATGCGGATTCGACGGTTTCCAGCCCTCCGGATGGACGTTTCCACCGCCGAAAACCGCGTGCTAGAACCCGGACAAATCTTGCAGCAAGACTGTAGCACCCCGCATCGAAACGCGAAGTCTTGCGGCAAACTTGTGGCAGGCCCGGAAAACGGCCTCGCCGCAGTCCAAAAACGACGCTAAAACAACGGGCTGGAGCACATGAAAGACATCCTGGATACCCTCGAAGACCGCCGCGCTGGCGCAAAACTGGGCGGCGGCGAGAAGCGCATCGAGGCGCAGCATGCAAGGGGCAAGCTGACCGCCCGCGAGCGCATCGAGCTGTTGCTCGACAAGGGCTCGTTCGAGGAATTCGACATGTTCGTCGAGCACCGCTCGGTGGAATTCGGGATGGAGAAATCCAAGGTGCCCGGCGACGGCGTCGTCACCGGCTGGGGGACCGTCAACGGCCGCAAGACCTTTGTGTTCGCCAAGGATTTTACCGTGTTCGGCGGTTCACTGTCGGAAACCCATGCGCAGAAGATCGTCAAGATTCAGGACATGGCGATGAAGGCGCGGGCGCCGATCATCGGGCTCTATGACGCCGGCGGTGCGCGCATCCAGGAAGGCGTTGCCGCGCTCGCGGGCTACTCCTACGTGTTCCGGCGCAACGTCCAGGCCTCCGGTGTGATCCCGCAGATCTCCGTGATCATGGGCCCCTGTGCCGGTGGCGACGTCTATTCGCCGGCCATGACTGACTTCATCTTCATGGTGAAGAACACCAGCTACATGTTCGTCACCGGGCCGGACGTGGTGAAGACCGTTACCAATGAGGTCGTCACCGCGGAAGAACTCGGCGGCGCCAGCGTGCACGCGACGCGGTCCTCGATCGCCGATGGCGCGTTCGAGAACGACGTCGAGACGCTGCTGCAGATGCGCCGGCTGATCGACTTCCTGCCGAGCAACAACACCGCCGGCGTCCCGGAATGGCCGAGCTTCGACGACATCGAGCGCGTCGACTACTCGCTGGACACGCTGATCCCCGACAATCCGAACAAGCCCTACGACATCAAGGAACTGATCCTGAAGGTGGTGGACGAGGGCGACTTCTTCGAAATCTCCGAGACCTTCGCCAGGAACATCGTCACCGGTTTTGGCCGCATCGCCGGCCGCACCGTGGGCTTCGTCGCCAATCAGCCAATGGTGCTGGCCGGCGTGCTCGACAGCGATGCCTCAAGGAAGGCCGCGCGCTTCGTGCGGTTCTGCGACGCCTTCAACATCCCGATCGTCACCTTCGTCGACGTGCCGGGCTTCCTGCCGGGCACCGCGCAGGAATATGGCGGCCTGATCAAGCACGGCGCCAAACTGCTGTTCGCCTACAGCCAGTGCACCGTGCCGCTCGTCACCGTCATCACCCGCAAGGCGTATGGTGGCGCGTTCGACGTGATGGCCTCGAAGGAAATCGGCGCCGACATGAACTACGCCTGGCCGACCGCGCAGATCGCCGTGATGGGCGCCAAGGGCGCGGTGGAAATCATCTTCCGCTCAGATATCGGCGACGCCGACAAGATCGCCGCCCGCACCAAGGAATACGAAGACCGCTTCCTGTCCCCCTTCGTCGCCGCCGAACGCGGCTACATCGACGACGTCATCATGCCGCACTCGACCCGGCGTCGCATCGCGCGGGCGCTGGCCATGCTGAAGGACAAGCATGTGGAAGCGCCGATGAAGAAGCACGACAACATGCCGTTGTAGGGGCGTAACGCTGGAGGGAGCTCACATGCAGATAACACGAGCGGCTGTTTGTCTTGTCGCGTTCATGCTGCCTTGCGCCGCGGTGCAGGCTGCGACGGTCCATATCGTGGCACTCGGCGCCAGCAACACCTACGGTCACGGCCGCGGCAGAACCAACGGCGGTGTCGAACCGTCGCAAGCCTTTCCAGCCCAGCTTGAGGCGATGCTTCGGGCGCGCGGAGTCGACGCCCATGTCGCAAATGCCGGAATTCCTGGCGACACGACGGGCGGCATGTTGCAGCGGCTCAATTCGGCCGTGCCGGACGGTACGCAAATTGTCATTCTCCAGCCTGGCGGGAATGACGCGCGACGCGGCGAAGGCGCCAGCCGCGCCGGCAATATAGCTGCCATCCAGCAACAACTGGCGGCGCGCCATATCAAGGTGATCGTGACCGGCATGGCCGCGCCAGCAAGCACGCGCGATCCCGATGGCCAGCATTTCAACGCCAGCGGCCACGCCGCAGTCGCATCATCGCTCGTGCCAAGGGTAATGGCGGCGATGCGGGGGAAATAGCCGAACAATCTTAGCCCGGATGAGCGCAGCGAAATCCGGGAGGAAGTTGCCCGA
>JAQGKA010000385.1 GCA_028290355.1 Tardiphaga sp.
GCCTCGCGGCCGTGCAGTTTTGCGTTGATCGGAATGACCGCGGCGCCGATCCACCACACCGCATACATGCATTCGAGGTACTGCGGACAGTTCGACATGAACAGGCCGACGCGATCGCCCGGCGCAATGCCGTAATCGCGTACGAGACCAGCCCCGATCGCAGCGGCACGGCGCGCGAAGGTTTGATAGTCGGCTTCGACGTTGATACCGCTGAGCAGCGCCGGCGCCTGCGGATGCAGCCGCGCCGACGCCGCCAGCCATTGAGCGACGTTCATCGCAGGAGCTCGCTTACTTCGCGGGCTCCAGCACCGAGACGTAGTTCGCCACCGCGGCACCACCCATGTTGAAGATGCCGGCGAGTTTTGCGTCCTTGATCTGCATGCCCTCCGGCGCTTGGCCGAGCAGTTGCATCGCGCTCAGCACATGCATGGAGACGCCGGTGGCGCCGATCGGGTGGCCTTTGGCCTTGAGGCCACCGGAGGGATTGACCGGCAACTTGCCGGTCTTCTGGGTCCAGCCTTCCTTGATGGCGCGGGCGCCCTGCCCCCGCGGCGTCAGGCCCATCGCCTCATATTCGATCAGTTCGGCGACCGTGAAACAGTCATGGGTTTCGACGAACGACAAATCGCCGAGCTCGACGCCGGCCGCCTGCAGCGCCCGCTGCCAGGCCACGGTGCAGCCCTCGAACAGCAGGATGTCGCGCTTCGACATCGGCAGAAAGTCCTGCGCATGGGCGGTGGCCTTGATGGTCACCGCCTTGCCCATGGATTTCGCGGTCTCGGAGTCCGTCAGCACCAGAGCGGCGGCGCCGTCGGACACCAGCGAGCAATCGGTACGCTTCAGGGGGCCAGCGACAAATGGGTTCTTCTCGCCTTCGGCGCGGCAGAAGTCATAGCCAAAATCCTTGCGCATCTGCGCATAGGGATTGCTGACGCCGTTGTGGTGGTTCTTGGCGGCGATCATCGCCAGCGCGTCGGACTGATCGCCGTATTTCTGGAAATATTTTTGGGCGATGCCGCCGAACACGCCGGCAAAGCCCGCGGGTGTCTCGCCATCCTCCGGCAGGTAGGACGCGCGCAGCAGGTTCTTGCCGATCTCGGGTCCGGGCGTGCGCGTCATCTGCTCGACGCCCACCACCAGCACGATCTTCGCGGTGCCCGCGGCGATGGATTTGACGCCCTGATGCACGGCGGCAGATCCGGTGGCGCAGGCGTTCTCGACGCGGGTCGCCGGCTTGAAGCGCAAAGCGGGATCGGCCTGCAGCACCAGCGAGGCCGTAAAATCCTGCGGCGAGAAACCGGCGTTGAAATGCCCGAGCACGATTTCATCGACATCGGCGGCGGAGATGCCGGCATCGGCCATCGCGTCGGTGGCGACGCGGACCACGAGACTCTCGACCGTCTCGGTGTCGAACTTGCCGAAAGGCGTATGAGCCCATCCAACGATGCTGGCGGTCATATGGTTTCTCCCTGAATGTCTTGGCCCCGAGGTTACAGCGAATATAGACCGAGGCGCGGTGGAATTCACCCCGTCATCTCAACCTCAGTCTCACCCAATCATTATCGCCAAAGTTCGCCATGCCCGGCCTTGTGCCGGGCATCCACGTCTTACTGCGGCCTAAACGTGGATGGCCGGGACAAGCCCGGCCATGACGTTGAGAGTTCGCGCCAGACGCGGAACTTTAATGTCCGGAAAACACTCAGGCGACGAATTTGCCGCCGAGTTCATCCTCGATGTGGATGCGGATGATGTCGTCAAACGTTTTTTCGGCGGTGGTAAAGCCGAGCTTCAACGCGCGGTCGGTGGCGAAGTCGCGCGGCCAGCCTGACACGATTCCGGTGATGACCGGATCGGTCTTCCTGACAATACGTGCGACAACGCCCTTGCCGGCGACGCGATCGAGGGCGGCGATCTGTTCGCCGACGGTGACCGACATTCCGGGCATGCTGAGGTTGCGCCGCGCACCCATGGCCTGGAGGTCCATGGTGCCGGCATGGATCAGGAAGCCGACCGCGGAGCGTGGCGAAGCGTGCCAGTGGCGGACATCCTCGGACACCGGCAGGATCGCCTCGTGTCCGGCAAGCGGCTCGCGGATGATGTTGGAGAAGAATCCGGACGCCGCCTTGTTCGGCGTGCCCGGACGGACGCAGATGGTGGGCAGCCGGATGCTGATGCCGTCGAGCAGGCCCTTGCGGGTATAGTCGGCGATCAGCAATTCGCAGATCGACTTTTGCGTGCCGTACGAGGTCAGCGGGGTATGGAAAAATTCGTCGCCAATCTTGTCGGGGAATGGCGCGCCGAATACGGCGATCGATGAGGTGAAGACAAGCCTTGGCTTGTAGCCGCCGCCGATGGCGCGGATCGCGTCGATCAGGTAGCGCGTGCCGTCGAGGTTGATGCGATAGCCCTTGTCGAACTCGGCCTCGGCCTCGCCGGAGACGATGGCGGCGAGATGGAAGATCACGTCGGGCTTGCCGGCAACCAGCGGCGCAGCGGTGCCGGGATCGGCGAAATCCGACGTGACGATGTCGATGGGGATCGAGGTAGCGGGCTTGGCCGGCGCCACGACATCCTGCAGCGTCATCCGGGTGATGTCGTGCTTGCCGAGACGACCGTCGCGCAGCAGCTTTTCGGTGAGCTTGCGGCCGACCATGCCGGCGGCGCCGAGAACGAGAATATGCAAAGATCAGTTCCTTTTCTTGATTGATTTTCACCGTCATTCCGGGGCCCGCACCGCTCTTGCGGGGCGCGAACCCGGAATCTCGATGTGTTGAACACTTCTGGATTCCGGGTTCGCTCGCTCGCCTACGGCGAGCAAGCGCCCCGGAATGACGAAGTGTGGCTGCTATTCTTTCACCGCCCCGGTCATAGCCGACACATAGTGCTCGACGAAGAACGCATACAGGATCACCAGCGGCAGCGAGCCGACGAGCGCGCCGGCCATCAGCGAGCCCCATTTGTAGATGTCGCCATCGACGAACTCGTTGACGATGGCCACCGGCACGGTCTTGTTCTGGGTCGATTGCAGGAAGGTCAGCGCGTAGATGAACTC
>JAQGKA010000407.1 GCA_028290355.1 Tardiphaga sp.
GGTGATGACAACCGAGCTAAATCCGTACCGTCCCCAGCGTCTCGAAGTGCCCGCGGCGCTGCAGCCAGATCAGCAGGATCAGGCTCGGCACCGCGACCAGCACGCAGATTG
The DNA here is from genome assembly GCA_028290355.1 of Tardiphaga sp. Lineage (GTDB taxonomy): Bacteria > Pseudomonadota > Alphaproteobacteria > Rhizobiales > Xanthobacteraceae > Tardiphaga. The sequence goes on from JAQGKA010000407.1 coordinate 112, forward strand.
CAAAGAAGATCGGCCAGCCCGTGGCGCTGGCGACGAAGCCTGCACCCGATGACAGATAGGTACGGCCGACCGCGGCGAGTGCGGTGAGCAGCGCGTATTGGGTGGCGGTGTGCAGCGGATTCTGGCACAGCGCCGACAGGTAGGCGACGAAGATCACGGTACCGATCGCGCTGGTGAAATTCTCCGCCGTGATTGCAAACGCCAGCGCCCATTGATTGACGCCGACGATGGCCAGCCAGGAGAACGACAGGTTGGCCACCGCCTGCAGCACGCCGCCGATCCAGAGACTGGTCGCCAGCGAATAACGCCGTGCCACGAATCCGCCGGCGAAGCCGCCGATCAGGGTGGCGGCGAGGCCGACGCCCTTGACGATGGCGGCGTAGTCGTTGCGCGTAAAACCGAGATCGATCACGAACGGCGCGGTCATAGTGCCGGAAAACGCGTCGGTGAATTTGAACAGCACCACGAAGATCAACGCCGCCCAGGCGTCCTTGCGGGCCAGGAATTCCGACAGTGCGCCGAAGGCAGCCTGGGTGACGCGCTTGAAAGCGGTGTCGGCGCGGGTGGCCTGTTCGGCGCGGGCGGATTGCGCGGGCTCGGTGGCGGCCAGCGCGGTGACGGTGCCGATCAGTACCATCGTCGCCATTGCGACATAGCCCCACATCCAGGCCGACGATCTTGCGATGCCGGTGCTCTCGAAGGCGCTGACCAGGAACAGCGCCCCGGCGGTGGAGACCAGCATACCGACGCGATACGCCGCGACATAGGACGCCATGCCGGCGGCCTGTTCGCTCTCCGGCAGGCTCTCGACGCGAAACGCATCGACCACGATGTCCTGCGTCGATGACATCGCCGCCACCAGCAGCGCGCCAAGCGCCACGAACAGCGGCGAGCGCGCAGGATCGGTCAGCGCCAGCAGCAGGATCGCCACGATCAGCAGCAGTTGCGCAAACACCAGCCAGCCGCGGCGGCGCCCGAAGCGCCGGGTGAAGAACGGCACATGCAGCGCATCGACCAGAGGTGCCCAGATGAATTTCAGCGTGTAGGGCGTGCCGACCAGCGCGAACAGCCCGATGGTCTTGAGATCGACGCCGGATTCCCGCATCCAGACCAGCAGCGTCGAGCCGGACAGCGCCAGCGGCAGTCCCGAGGAAAAGCCGAGCAGCAGCACGATCAGCACCCGCGGCTGCAAATACACCGCCATCCCCTCGCGCCAGGTGGCGCGGGGTTTGGGGGCGAGGATGGCGTCGGGCAGGCTGTCAGGCGCGCTGGTCATGCCCCAGTGCTAGCAGATTCGGGCGACAACGACGCCTGTGGCCTATTCCCCCGCCTGCAGCTTGCGCGGTAGAGGCGAAAACATGTCGGGAACGGCGGCTTTGGCCGCGAGCGGAACAGCTTCCACGGCCGGTTCGCTCTTGCTGAAATCCAGTTCCTCGATCCGCCCCGCGCGCTTTTCGATCTTGTCGGCGGAAATCAGGATCTGGCGGACGTCTTCATTGGCCTGGCCAAAGTGGGTCTGCAGCTTCAGCACGCGGTCGCGCAGGCGGCCGAGATCGTCGCCGAGATTCATCACCTCGGTGCGGATCTGGTCGGCGGCGTCGCGCATCCGCGCGTCCTTCAGGATCTGCTGCATCACCTGGATCGCCAGCATCAGCAGCGACGGCGACACCAGCACGACGCGGGCGCGGTAGGCCTTCTGGATGATGTCGTCAAAACCGTCGTGGATTTCGGCATAGACCGATTCCGACGGCACGAACATCAGTGCGGTGTCCTGGGTCTCGCCGGCGATCAGGTATTTTTCCGAGATATCGCTGACATGCTTCATCACGTCGGCGCGCAGCCGTTGCGCGGCAAACTTCTTTTCCTCGTCGGAGCGGGCGTCGTGCAGGGCGGTCACCGCTTCGAGCGGGAACTTCGCGTCGATGCACAGCGGCCGCTGGTCCGGCAGGAAGATCACGCAGTCCGGCCGCTTGCCAGACGACAGCGTGTGCTGGAACGCGTAGGCGCCGTTCGGCATGCCATCCTTGACGATGGTTTCCATCCGCGCCTGGCCGAACGCGCCGCGCGACTGCTTGTTGGCGAGCACGTCGCGCAAGGTCGTCACCTGCGAGGTGAGATCGGTGAGGTTCTTGTGGGCGTTGTCGATGATGCCCAGCCGCTCATGCAGCACCCGCAAACTGTCCATGGTATTGCGCGTGGTCTGCTCCATCGACTGGCCGACCCGGTGGGTCACCGAATCCAGCCGCTCGGTCACGGCGCGCCCCATCTCAGCCTGCCGGTTGGCCAACGCCTGGCCCATGGCATCGACGCGGCCGGTGGCCTCAGACTGCGCCCGCATCATTTCGCTGAGGCGTTCTTCCAGCTCGTCGGCGCGGATCGCCTGCGCCATCGCCGTGGCGGCGCCCCGGCTGCCGGAGCGGGCAATGACGATGGCGATGGTCAGCAAAAGCGTCAGCGCCAGCGCGCCGAAGCCGATCAGAGCCACGCCTGCGGTTACCGGCGTATCGCCGATCGTGAAAAGGATCTCGTTCATCCCGCCCTTGTAGCCGATTCGGGAGGTAATGCGAACGAAGAGGGAACATTTATGGTAAATGAAAGGCTAATTTTCTTGGTTAACAGGATCTTAAAAATCATGCCTAAGACGCGCTTAACAGGCGTGGTTAACGCCAGCTTAATTTCCTTGGTTAACAGCCGGTTAATGTCATTCGGAACCAACTGCCGCCGGCGCATTGACCCCGGCTGGCGCGCGGATTAAATCGCCCGATATGGCCATTCGTGAAATCATCGTCCTGCCGGACAAACAGTTGCGGCTCGTCTCCAAACCGATCGAATCGGTAACGGCGGAGGTGCGCAAGCTCGCCGACGACATGTTCGAGACCATGTATGACGCGCCCGGCATTGGCCTGGCGGCGATCCAGGTCGCGGTGCCGCTGCGGCTGATCACCATGGATCTCGCCAAAAAGGAAGACGAGACCGGCGCCAAGCCGCGGGTCTTCATCAACCCCGAGATTCTGTCGTCGTCGGAGGAACTCTCGGTCTACGAGGAAGGCTGCCTGTCGATCCCGGAATATTACGAGGAGGTCGAGCGCCCCGCGCAGGTTCGGTTCCGCTTCATGGACCTCGACGGCAAGGTGCACGAAGAAGACGCCGACGGCCTGTTCGCCACCTGCATCCAGCACGAGATCGACCACCTCAACGGCGTGCTGTTCGTCGATTACCTTTCCAAGCTGAAGCGCGACCGCGTGCTGAAGAAGTTTACGAAGCAGGCGAAGCGGGCGGGGGAGTAATCTCCAACCGACTTCTGCAACAGATCGGCTCCGGCATATGTCGCTTCGTTTGATCTTCATGGGGACGCCGGATTTCGCGGTGCCGACGCTGCTCGAGCTGGTCGCCCATGGCCATGAGATCGTGGCAGTCTACACGCGCGCCGCAAAACCTGCCGGGCGCGGCATGAAGCTGCAGCCGACGCCGGTGGAGCTTGAGGCGACGCGGCTTGGCATTCCCGTGCTGACGCCGACGACGCTGAAGACACCGGAGGCCGAAGCGACGTTTCGCGCGCACGAGGCGGAAGCTGCGGTGGTCGTGGCCTATGGCATGATCCTGCCGCAGAACATTCTCGATGTGCCTCCGCTCGGCTGCTTCAACCTGCACGGCTCGCTGCTGCCGCGCTGGCGCGGCGCAGCCCCGATCAACCGCGCCATCATGGAAGGCGATGCCGAGAGCGGCGTGATGGTGATGAAGATGGATGTCGGCCTCGACACCGGCGACGTGGCGATGGCCGAACGTATCGCCATCACCGACGCGATGACGGCCACCGACCTGCATGACGCGCTGGCGCCGCTCGGCGCCGACCTGATGGTGCGGGCAATGGGCGCGCTGGAGCGTGGCCGGCTGCAGCTCAGCAAGCAGAGCGAGGTCGGTGTCACCTATGCTGCCAAGATCGACAAGGCCGAGGCGAAGATCGATTGGAGCAAGCCGGCGCACGAGGTGCTGCGGCATATTCACGGCCTGTCGCCATTTCCCGGCGCGTGGTGCGAAGTGCCGATCGAAGGCGAGGCCGTGCGCGTAAAAATCCTGCGCTGCGCGCTGGCCGAAGGCCAAGGCGCGCCGGGCGATCTGCTGGACGATCGTCTGACGATTGCCTGCGGCGACGGCGCGATCCGGATTCTCGACCTGCAGCGCGCCGGCAAGCAGCCGATGAAGGCCACTGACTTCCTGCGCGGCACGCCGCTGAAGCCGCCGCTGCGGCTATCCTGATCATGATCCTTTCCGAAAACCGGTGTCCACGTTTCGGGATCATGCCCTGATGCCGCGCTACAAACTCCTCATCGAATATGACGGCGCGCCCTATTGCGGCTGGCAGGTCCAGGACAACGGGCCGTCGGTGCAGGGCGCGCTGGAAGATGCCGTCAAGGCGATCTGCGGTGAAGCTGTCCGCGTCCATGGCGCCGGCCGTACCGATGCCGGCGTCCACGC
>JAQGKA010000417.1 GCA_028290355.1 Tardiphaga sp.
GAACTGGTGATCCGGCCGGAAGATCTCTTCACCATCCGCGAGACCGGAGGCACCGGATGAAGCCTCGCGCCGCATTCGCAACGATGGCACTCGCGCTGGCGCTGGGCGCGGGTTTCGTTGCGCCTGCTTATGCCGAACGGCTGATCGTCTCGGTGTCCAACCACCGCGTCACCGTGACGCCGAACTATTCCGGCGAAGAACTGGTGCTGTTCGGCTCCGTCGAGAAAGATGACAAGACGCCGGCCAATCGCGGCAATTACGACCTCGTCGTCACCGTCAGCGGCCCGCGCGCCGATCTCGTGACGCGGCGCAAGGAGCGCAGATTCGGCATCTGGATCAACACCGACTACCGCCAGTTCTTGCAGGTGCCGTCCTATCTCGCGGTGTTCGCCAACCGACCGATCGACGCCATTGCGCCGCCCGAGGTGCAGCGCCGCCAGCAACTCGGCCTCACCAGCGTGTTGCTGACCCAGCGCGTCGGCACCGATTATGCCGACGTGGTAGCGACCGATCCGTTCCGTCAGGCTTTCGTGCGGCTGCGCACCGAGCACGGGCTGTATCGCGAGGCGACCTCCGCGGTGACGTTCCTGACCCCAACGCTGTTTCGCACTGGAATTCCGCTGCCGGCCGAGGTGCCGATCGGCACCTATGACATCGAAATAAAACTGCTCGCCGACGGCGCGCTGGTGGCGAAGACCGACACCGCCTTCGACATCGTCAAGGTCGGCTTCGAACAGTTCATCGCCAACGCCGCACGGCAGCATGGGTTTGTCTACGGCCTGCTGACCGCGGCCATGGCGCTGATGACCGGCTGGATGGCCTCGGTGGTGTTTCGACGGGACTAAATGAAGAACCCGACGATCATCGCCACCACGCTGAGGGCCATCGCCCCGGTCGAGAGCCAGCCCAGCCAGAACAGCGGACCGCGGATGACGAACTGGTCCATCACGTCCTTGCGGCGCGACATGATCATCAGCAGCACCATGACGGGCACCGCGAGCACGCCGTTGATCACGGCGCTATAGTACAGTGCGGTGATCGGATTGATCGAGGTGAAGTTCAGCGCGATGCCGATCGCCGCCGACAGCGCCAGCACCGAATAGAACGCCACAGCTTCGCGGGGCTTGCGGTCGAGGCCGACCCGCCAGCGCCGGCCCTCGCCGACCGCATAGGCCGTCGAGCCCGCCAGCACCGGAATCGCCAGCAGGCCGGTGCCGACGATGCCGAGTGCGAAGATGATCTCCGCAAAGGCGCCGGCGACGGGGCGCAAGGCTTCGGCGGCCTGCGCCGAGGTTTCGATATCGGTCTTGCCGGTGGCGTGCAGCGTCGCTGCCGCCGTGATGATGATCGACAGCGCGATCAGATTGGAGAATGCCATGCCAACGATGGTGTCGGCGCGGATTCGGGAAAATTCCATGGCGGCTTCCAGCGGCGCCTCGATCAGCGGATGCTTGGCGGGATCGATGCGTTCGTCCTCGGCTTCCTGCGAGGCCTGCCAGAAGAACAGATAGGGCGAGATCGTGGTGCCGAAAATCGCAACGATGATGGTCAGATAGCTGCTGCTCCACGTCAGGTGCGGCACGAGGATGCCGGTCAGCGCCTCGCCCCAGTGCACCTTGGCGACCGCGAGCGCGCCGACATAGGCGAACAGGCACAGCGTCAGCCATTTCAGCACGGCGACGTAGCGCTTGTAGTTGAAGAAGATCTGCGCCGCGACCGAGAGCACGCCGAACACCACGACATAGACAATGCCCGGGCCGCCGATCAGAAGCTTGGTGGCATCCGCCATGGCGCCGAGATCGGCGGCGATGTTGATGGTGTTGGCGATGAACAACAGCGCCACGATCACGTTCAACAGTGCCGATGAATAGTGCCGGCAGACATTGCCGGCGATGCCGCGCCCGGTGACGCGGCCGACCCGTCCGGAGATCTCCTGGATCGCGGCCATCAGCGGGAACGTCAGCAGCATGGTCCAGCCGATGCCATAGCCGAGTTGCGCGCCGGCCTGGCTGTAAGTGCCGATGCCGGATGGGTCGTCGTCGGAGGCCCCGGTGATCAGGCCGGGGCCGAGGGATTTGAAAAAGCCCTTGAAACTAAAGCTTTCCAGACGTTGCTCATCCAGATTCGTCTTGAGTTCGTCCGACATTCAGCCCCTCACGTCCTCGGCGCACGGCAACGTGCCGTGGTGAGTAACGTTCCGGGTCAGGCACTGGCAAGGGGCTTGATATCCGTCCGCACACCAGGCTCCAGCATCTGCAACCGCGCCCCGAAACCGAGTGTGTCGAACGACGATCGCAAATCGCCGCCGCTCTGCTTGAAATGCGCCCAGCCGTCGTAATGCAACGGGACGATGACGGCATCCGGAAAAGCGCGCGCGGTTTCGATGGCGTCGTTGGTGTCCATGGTGAGATGGAACGGACCGCGGGTCTGCGCAGCGCCGGCGAAGGGCAGCACCACGCCCGCCGGGAAACGCCGCGCCACTTCGGCCACGCCATCGTACCAGACCGTGTCGCCGGTGATGTAGATCGGCCGGCTCCCCGGCACTTTCGACGTCAGCACGAAGCCGATGACGTCGCCGGACATCGGCTCGATGCCGGCGGGGCCGTGACGCGCCGGGGTCGCCGTGATGGTCAACGAACGCCCGTCGGCGCCGGTCAGCTCGGTCGAAGCCCATGGCGCAAGACCTTCGGCATGGGCGCCGAGCCGCTTGGCACCAGCGATCGTTGTCAGCACGCGCTTCGCCTTGCCGAGAAAATCGCGGCCGGAGGTATCGAGATTGTCGGAATGCTGGTCGTGGCTCAGCAGCACTGCATCGACCGGGCCGATGGCGTCGGCGGACAGCGCGGGGCCCGCGAGCTTTTCCAGCTTCACATGCGGCAGCTGATAGGCACCGGGCAAATCAAAGGTCGGATCGGTCAGCAGCCGGAAGCCGTCGAGCTCGATCAGCGCGGTGGGGCCGCCGATCAGCGTGATGGAAAGGGTCATGGTCTACTCCTGAGGCAGGGACGAATGAGAGGGCCGCGCGGCGACCGGGCGCGTCACCAGATAGATGCCCAGCGCCACCGGAATGATGCCGAGAATATCGGCCAGCGCGACGTGCTCGCCAAGCAGCAGCCAGCCGAACAGC
>JAQGKA010000422.1 GCA_028290355.1 Tardiphaga sp.
TGACCGGCAGCGCGACGCGTTCGGTGGCCATGTCGACGTAGCGCGCCAGCGTGTGGCCGACGACTTCCGGCTGCTCGTGAATTTCCTTGGCCATGAAATGACGGTAGTTCGCCTTGTCGACCATGAAGGACGATGCGCCGGACTTCATGATGTCGCGATGCACGACGTCGCCCTGCGCATTGTGAACCACCGCGCCCTTGCGGTTCAGCACCACCCAGTCACCGTCCTCGAGATAGCTGATGTCGTCGGTGAAAGGCGCCAAGGCGAGGGCGTCCGAGCCGAGATACATTTCGCCGTCGCCATAGCCGACCGCGAGCGGCGAGCCCTTGCGGGCGCCGATCATCAAGTTCTGGTGGTCCTTGAATACAAAGGCCAGCGCGAACGCGCCGCGCAGCTGCGGCAGCGCCTGCTTCACGGCATCGGGTGGGGACGCGCCCTTCAGGATGTAGGAATTCACCAGATGCGCGACGACTTCGGTGTCGGTTTCGCTGACGAATTGCGCGCCCTGCTTCTCAAGCTGGATGCGCAATTCGCGAAAATTCTCGATGATGCCGTTATGAACGACGGCGACGCCGTCGGCGGCATGCGGATGCGCGTTGTTCTCGGTCGGCTTGCCATGGGTCGCCCAGCGGGTATGGCCGATACCGATATGACCGGTGAGCGGCGATCCCTTGAGCTTGGCTTCGAGGTTCTTCAGCTTGCCCTCGGCGCGGCAGCGCGCCAGATGGTCGCCTTCCAGCGTGGCCACGCCCGCAGAATCGTAACCGCGATATTCGAGGCGCTTCAGCGAATCCACGATCTGATCCGCAACCGGACCACGTCCCAAAATTCCGACAATGCCGCACATGCGGGTCAATATCTCCAGGTGGTATGAAAATGCCAGAAAGCCGCCGACTTCTCTTAACGAGAATCGCGAATACCTCGATACTCAATAATTATTGCCGATTGAGACAGCCTTAGGCGCCGTAGCCTGCGATTTTGGGCGACGGGTTTAATAAACCATCAACGTCTTTGCTGAACCCTCCATATGGACCGGAGGCGACGTCCATGGCGGAAACGCGCGAGCCGAAGATCATCACCCAGAGCTACTTTGCCTCGGCCCGGCCACGGCCGGTCCAGGCTCAGGGTAGCCGGTTGGCCCACTGGCCGCCACCGTTCCGCAGCGCCGAGGTCAAGAAGAAGATCATCAAACAACCGCACCCGCCGGACGAAGCGCCCAACCGCGCCAAGCGCCGCGGCTGGCGGCTCAAGCGCGAGCTGTTCTCCGACGAAGAATCCTGACCTGCGGCTCAACCGCCATCAGCTCGTTTTCGGCTTCTTGTCGTTCGCCCTCTGGTCGCGAAACCGCTTCGCCCAGCCTTCATTCGTGGTCTGCTGGCTGCGCTCCACCGCCAACGCATCGTCCGGCACATCACGGGTAATCACCGAGCCGGAACCGATAAAGGCGCCGACACCGATCTTCACCGGCGCCACCAGCGATGAATTGGAGCCGACGAAGGCGCCGGCGCCGATCGTGGTCTTGTGCTTGTTGAAGCCGTCGTAATTGCAGGTGATGGTGCCCGCGCCGATATTGGCGCCGGCGCCGATATGGGTGTCGCCGATATAAGTGAGGTGATTGACCTTGACCCCGGCTTCCAGGATCGCCGCCTTGGTCTCGACGAAATTGCCGATCCGGGCGCCCTCGCCCACCGACGTGCCTGGCCGCAGCCGCGCATAGGGGCCGATCGAGGCGTTCTTGCCGATCGCGGCCTGCACGATGTGCGAGAAGGCATGAATGACAGCGCCGTCGGCGATGCTGACCCCCGGGCCGATGACCACGAAGGGCTCGATGGTGACGTCATTGCCGAACGTCGTATCGGCCGCGAGATAGACCGTCTCTGGCGCGATCAGGGTAACGCCGGCGTCGAGCGCGGCCTTGCGCAACCGCGCCTGCATGATCTGCTCGGCTTCCGCGAGCTGGGCCTTGGTGTTGATGCCGCGCACTTCGTCCTCGCTGGTTTCGATCACTGTGGCCTGCAATCCCATCGCGCGGACGATCTCGACCGCGTCGGTCAGGTAGTATTCACCCTTGCTGTTGGCCTTGCCAATCTTCTCGATGATCGGCAGCGCCGTCTTGCCGTCGAACGCCATCACGCCGGCATTGCACAGATCGACCGCACGTTCGGCGGCACTGGCGTCGGCATGCTCGCGGATCGCCACCAGTCGATCGCCCTCGACCAGCAAGCGTCCGTAGCCGGTCGGATCCGCGGCGCGAAACCCCAGTACCGTCAGCGCCGCGCCGGCCTTCAGTGGCGCGCGCAAGCGCTCAAACGTTTCAGCCGAAATCAGCGGCGTGTCGCCGAACGCGATCAGGAGATCGTCGGCGCCGTTCGCGATGGCCTCTTTCGCAGCCAGCACCGCGTGGGCCGTGCCCAGCCGCTCGCGCTGGATGAAAGTCACGGCATCCGGCCGCGCCCGCTTCGCCTCGTCCGCCACCGGCTGATGATCGGGGCCAATCACGACGGCGAGCGACGAACCCGCGCCATGCGGGGCCGCGCCGAGTACGTGCGCCAGCAACGATTGGCCGGCGACCTGGTGCAGCACTTTTGGCATCGAGGACCGCATCCGCGTTCCCTCGCCGGCCGCAAGCACGATGGTCAGACTGGTTCTGCCGGTCATCCTAATCCCTGTGTTGGCAGCGCGGACGGCGCTATCGCCGTCATAAAGCGTTTTTGCCGGAAGTGGAAAGCGGTTTCACCTCGGACGCGTGACCGGAGCTCAGGTTCGCGGAGGTTTCCTGATAATGTTTGGCTGTGATTCGCAGGGCCCGAGGATGGGCCGAGGGAGCGCCGAAGACGTCGGATGGCAGAAGATCGCGATCAGTGGGCCGACTCTCTCTCAGCCGAGCACAATGGCGGCTGGCTGACGAGTTTTCTGGCGGAAGAAGACCCGTTCGACCGGCGCATGCTGTGGCGGCTGGGGTCGTGGGGCGTCGGTGCCGTGGCCGCCGTGACCGTCGCCGTCCTCGCCAGCCAGTCGCAGTCGCAACTGCGCCGCGAACAGGTCGCCTCCTCCGAGTTGATGGCGCGGCAGTCGCAGCAAATTCAGTTCGTCGCCCGGGAAACCCAGACCGAGGCCAAGCGGCTGTCGCTGGCGATCGATACGCTGAACAGCGATCGCGACCGACTGTATTCCCGCATCACCTCGGTTGAGCAGGGACTGGAGTCGGTTACGGGTTCGATCAAACGCCAGACCCTGGCCACCGCGCCCGCGGTTGCGCCACCGCCGGCCGCAGCGCCAATCACGGTCGAGCCTTCGCCCGCGCCGCAAGCTGCTGCTCGGCCACCGACCCTTCCAGCGCCACCTTTGATCGGGCCCGTTGCATCTACGGCACCTCCCCTTGAGGTCGTGCCCGCCAAACCGGTGCCCGCGGCGCCAGCGCCAATGCCTGCCCCGTTGATGGCGTCGAAATCGATGATGGCCCCGCCCGATGCCGCGGCGACCAAGCTGACCGAGCCCGCGCCCGCCGAAGCCGCCGCGGTGGCCCCCGAACAAATCGCCTCGGTGCAGACCGCCGCGCCCGAGCCCGCAGTGGCAGAAGCGCCGGCTATTGCGGTTCAGCGCACCGAATTCGGCATCGATCTCGGCGGCGCCAATTCGCTCGATGGGCTGCGGGCGCTGTGGCGCGGCATCCCCAAGTCGAACAAGGCGCTGGCCGGCCTTCGTCCGATCATCATGGTCAAGGAGCGCAGCACCGGGCTCGGCATGCAACTGCGCCTCGTCGTCGGTCCCCTGAGCGATGCCGCGGCGGCCGCAAAAATCTGCGCGATCATGATCGAAAGCAGTCGGTCCTGCGAAACCTCGGTATTCGATGGCCAGCGTCTTGCACTGAAGAGCGACACGCCGCCTCCCGAAGTGGCCGCACCTGCCAGGCCGGCACCGCGCAAGCGCAGCAGCGCCAGAAACGAACGGACCGAACGGGTGCAGCCGCCGCCGAAACCGGTCGAAGAGCCTCCGCCGCCGCCGAAGCCGCAATCGTCGCTGACCTCGTTCCTCGGCATTCGCTAAGCGATGAAAGATTCACCTTTTCGAATCAGTTGTGGCCGGAACCTAAAGCTCCATCTGAATCGAAATATCCTCCCCGCTCGCGCGCCGGGTTGTTCAGCGGCGCAATCCGAACCATAGTCAGGCCATGAAAAAAGATCCGTTCCGGCTCACCGCACGTCAGGTGCAATGGCTTTTGATCGTCGGCTTCCTCAGCGTCGGCTATGCGCTCTATCTGCGCTACCTCGCGGTGGAATTCTCGAGCGTGGCGCTGGCCTGCGACGCCGGCCTGCCGACCATGCTGTGCAAGACCCGGCTGCTGATCACGGCGCTGTTCAAGAATTCGGTGTTCGGCATCGTCGCGTTGGTGATCGCGGTGCTGAACGTGATCCGGCCGTCGATCGTGCTGCTGACCGGCGGGTTGATCGCCGCCGGCTTCGGCATCGTACTCTACAATGTCGGCCTTTCCGGCATTGCGATCGGGCTGCTTATTCTGGGATTTGCGCGGCCCGCGCCCGCCACAGCGTAATGCCGAACAGCAGATAGATCGCGCAGGTCCACAGCGACTGCCAGTTGTCCGGCCCCTCGTTGAAGCCGACATACAGCACCGACAGCACGAACAGACCGGCAAATACCGACTCGGCGATCGGGCGTACGCCTTTCTGCGGGCGGTTGACCAGCATCAGCCCGGCGAACGGCACCACCGCCATGGTCAGCGCCGCGAACGGAAAGTCCCGGTAGCGCGGATCGAACACGAAGCCGAGCGCGGTCTCGGCGCCGATCAGTGCCGTCACCAGCAGCGTCAGACCCAACAGCAGGGTCGAGATCGAACGGGTGCGGCCGGGGCTTGGACCGAGCAGTTCCAGGAACGTCGGTAACGAGCGTCCGGACATCGTCGCATAGGCGCACAACAGCGGCGACGCGACACCGGCGGCCAGCAACCCGCCCCATTGCACCCAACGGCCGAGGCCGTAGCTTTCATAGATCAGCTTGTCAGCTGCGACGCCGAGCAGAACACCAGCTGCGGTCGCCGAGATCGCAACGGTAAGCCAGGTCACGAAACGAGGCGACCACGGCCGGCGCCGCAGCGTCAGCATGCCGACGGCGAACACCAGCACGCTAAGGCCTAGCCCGAGACCCATCT
>JAQGKA010000022.1 GCA_028290355.1 Tardiphaga sp.
ATTCGCTCAGTAGCCCCAGCGGCTCGGACGGCGCGCGGGCGGCCGCGTCATCAGCATCGCCAGCGCAAAGCCGATGCTGCCGGCGACCAGCAACGCGCCGAGCGGATTGTCGCGCACCTGCTTGGTGATCGCCTGGGTGCCATCGCGATAGATGTCGCTGTCGACGGCATCCTTGGCATAGCTGGTGGCGGCGTCGGAAGCGTCGCGCACGGCATCCTTGGCCTGGCCGTACAGGTTCTGCACCGTGCCTGATGCCTCGCGGATGCGGCCGGACGCCTTGGTGTCTGCATCGCCGGTCAGATCGCCGACCGCGCCTTCAACCTTACCCGCGGCATCCTTGGCGGCGCCGGCAAAACGGTCCTTATCCATGTCAGTTACTCCGTGAGAGAATTCTCAGGCTGAGTAACCGATGAGGCCGCTTCCGGTTCCTCGTCGCCAGCATATCAACCGATCACAGGATCAATCCGCCATCGACTACCAGCGTATGGCCGCAGACATAGGACGACAGCGGTGACGCCAGGAACAGCGCCGCGCCGGCCATGTCGGCGGGCGTGCCCAATCGCTGCAACGGAATCCGCGCGACCGCGCCCTCCAGCCGCTTCGGATTGGCGGTGGTCACTTTTGTCATCTTGGTGTCGACCAGCCCTGGTGCGATGCCGTTGACGCGAACGCCGTCCTCCGCCCAGGCCTGCGCCAGCGTCCGCGTCAAACCTACCGCGCCGGTCTTCGAAGCGTTGTAGGCCGGATTGCCCTTGGTGGCGTGATAGGCCGCGGTTGAGCTGACAATGATCAGCCGCCCGGCAACTTGTTTCAGCAGTGGATGAAATTTCGTCGCGCAGGCCATCAGGCTGATCAGGTTGACTTCCATCACCTGGCGGAAGCCTTCCATCGCGAATTCGCCGCGGCGATAGATCACGGCGCCCTGCGCCAGCACCAGCACATCGAGCCGTTCGAACTTCGGCTGAAACGCTTCAATCGCAGCCGCGCTGCTCACATCGAGAGAACTGTAGTCGAGCCCGGTGAGATCCGAACCTTCGGCGGCCGTGTAGTCCGACGCGGCGGCGCGGGTGCCGCAGACATGCACGCGCGCGCCTCTTGAGCGAAACGCTTGCGCGATGCCATTGCCGATGCCGCTGGAGCCGCCGATCACCAGCACCTGCTGGCCGCTGAAATCGAGTTCGTTCATCCCTTGGTTTCCCTTTTGATTTGCCTGTTGTCTGCGGAGCGCGACGAGCGCTGTCAATCTTGCAGCGCACTACACTCATCGAATGTTGACATCCGCATCGTCCGGCGTAGCCTTTTCGCAAGCGGTCCGGACTCCGGAAGCCGCACCACGAATGGATCAACCATTCCACACGGAGGAATAACGCGCATGCCCGTGACCATCCGCAAACTGCATCCGGTGTTCGTCGGCGAAGTCACCGGCGTCGATCTCTCACGGCCGCTCAGCCGCGAGGACGCCGCGGCGATCGAGGCCGGCATGGACGAACATGCAGTGCTGGTGTTTCCGAAGCAGGACGTCACTGACGAACAGCAGCTCGCTTTCGCGCTGAATTTCGGCCCGCGCGAGGATGCCCGCGGCGGCAACGTCACCAAGGCACAGGACGCCCGGCTGACGACGGGGGTGAACGACGTCTCCAACCTAGGCAAGGATGGCAAGCCGCTGCCGCGGGACAACCGTACGCATTTGTTCAACCTCGGCAACTGCCTGTGGCATTCCGACAGCTCGTTCCGGCCGATCCCCGCGAAATTCTCACTGCTTTCCGCCCGCGTCGTCAATCCGAAGGGCGGCGACACCGAATTCGCCGACATGCGCGCGGCCTATGATGCACTTGATGACGAGACGAAGAATGAGATCAACGACATGATCTGCGAACATTCGCTGATGACCTCGCGCGGCGCGCTCGGCTTCCTCGACTACACCGAGGAAGAGAAGCAGATGTTCAAGCCGGTGCTGCAGCGCTTGGTGCGCACCCATCCGGCCCATGGCCGCAAGTCGCTGTATCTGTCGTCGCACGCCGGCAGCATTGTCGGCATGACGGTGCCGGAAGCCCGCGTGCTGCTGCGCGACCTCAATGAGCACGCGACGCAGCCGAAATTCGTCTACGTCCACAAATGGATCGTCCATGACCTGGTGATGTGGGACAACCGCCAGACCATGCACCGCGTCCGCCGCTACGACCAGTCGCAGCCCCGCGATATGCGCCGCGCGACGGTGGAGGGCGACGCCCCGACCGTGGCGCAGCAGGCGGCGGAGTAGACTATCCGGCGAGGGCGCCAAGCACGTTGGCGCGTTCCAGCGTTGTACGCAGCATCTTTGACGCCAGGAAATGGCCGGCTTTGTGCGACATCGGTGTCAGCCTTGACTCAATTTTGTTACTGAACCACACCGATTTGCACAATTGACCATCCAGAGCCGTCGGAGATCACATGTCTCAGTTGCCAACGCCTTCACGTCGTCGCGTGCTTCAATCCGCAGGCGCCCTTGCTGCGCTCGCGGCCTCTCCGATCCGCATAGCCGCGGCTGCAGACGCCGACGTTACAGGACGGCTGGCGCGCTACATGGTCTCTGCACGGGATCGTGAACTTCCGCCGAACGTGATGGTCGAATGCAAGAACCGCATCCTCGACACCTTTGGTGCGATGGTGTCCGGCGCG
Organism: Tardiphaga sp.; assembly: GCA_028290355.1. Classification (GTDB taxonomy): domain Bacteria; phylum Pseudomonadota; class Alphaproteobacteria; order Rhizobiales; family Xanthobacteraceae; genus Tardiphaga. Next base: position 2,659 of record JAQGKA010000022.1, read on the forward strand.
CGCATGGATCCGGGCATCATGGCAGTGAAATATGTCAGGGGCCTCGGCGGCACCGAAGAGGCCTCGGTGATCGGCGCCAGCTTCCGCACCACCACGATCAATGCGGCGCTGGCCAATGCCATGTGCGCCCATGCCGACGAGACCGACGATTTCGAGCCGGCCACCAAGGCGCATCCCGGCAGTTCGGTGGTTCCGGCCGCTCTCGCCGTCGGCGAAAAAGAGGGCCGCTCCGGCATGGAATTCATCCGGGCGGTGGCGCTCGGATATGATCTCAGTTGCCGCCTGCTGATGGCGCTGGGCCCCGATCTGGTACGCGGCACCCACCGCAGCGCGGAAGGCACGAGCTCGACCTTCGGCGCGCTGGGATCCGCGGCGTCGCTGGCGCGGCTGGATGAAAGAGGCATGCGCTTTGCCATCTCCTATGCGTCGCAGCAGGTCTCCGGCCTGTGGAGCTGGGTGAAGGATGAAGACCACATCGAGAAGGCGTTCGACTTCGCCGGCATGGGCGCGCGCAATGGCGTCACCGCGGTCAGCATGGTGCAGGCCGGGCTGACCGGCGTGTCCGATGTGCTCGACGGCACCCACAACCTGTTCATTGCGCTGTCTACCAAGCCGCAGCCGGAAGAGATGCTGGCCGGCCTCGGCAGCAAGTTCTATGTCACCGAGACTGCGATCAAGACCTTCTCCGTCGGCTATCCGATCCAGTCGCCGCTCGACGCCACGCTGACCCTGCGCAAGCAGTACGGCCTGACGCCCGACAACGTGAAGAGCATTTTGGTCAAGCTGCCCACCGACGCGATCGGAATCGTCGCCACCAGCGCCATGGCAGATGTGAATTGTCCGCATCTGGTGTCGCTGGCGCTGGTCAAGGGCGCGGTGTCCTTCATTGACAGCCACGACCAGGCCCTGATGAAGGATCCCGTGCTGATGGCGCAGCGCGCCAAGGTCACGGTGCAGCCCGAAGCCAGCCTGATGGATCCGGCTGCGCCTCGCGGAGCCATTGTCGAAGTGACGATGATGGACGGCAAGAAGGTCGAACACTTCACCAAGTTTCCGCCCGGCACCAAGGAAAATCCGCTGAGCGTGGAAGCCGTGAGCGCCAAGACCCGCGACCTGATCGTGCCGGTGCTGGGCGCCGAGAAGGCCGAAAAGCTGATCCAGGCGATCAACAATCTCGAGACGCTGCAGGACATCCGGTCGCTGCGTCCGCTGATGACGGTGTGATAGCGGGAGATCGAGACCGACCTGCCAGACGCTTTCGCGAACGTCTGGTCCACCTCGTTGTGTGAGGGCAATCTCTGACCTCCTCTCAAGCAAGGCGTCGCCGGCTCGCCCGGCTACGCCTCCACTTTGGAACGCAAGATCCGCCGGTCGATCGCTGCCGCCAGCGCGTCGTCGATCGACGTCATCGGCAAACGGACCTCCGGGCTGTCGATCAGGCCGCAGCGCCACAACCAGTGCTTCAGCGGCGCGGGGGACGGCTCGGCGAACAACAGTTTTGCAATGTCCGACAGCTCCCGCCATTGCATCGAGGCGCGCAGCGCGTCGCCGGATAGAATGGTGGGCCGCAGCGCGGCGAACTCGCGGGTGTGGACATGCGCCGATGCCAGAATGCCGCCGTCGCTGCCGCGGATCAACGCGCCGTAGAACAAGGCGTCCTCGCCGGTCAGCACGGCGAAATCGCGCGGCCGCCGGTGCAGCAATTCGACCGACTGCAGCGTGTCGGCCGAGCAATCCTTGATGCCGACGATGTTGGGACGTTCGGCCAGCCGCAGGATCGTCGCGGTGTCGAGATTGACCCCGGTGCGGTACGGGATGTTGTAGAGCATGATCGGCCGCCCGGTGGCGTCGGCCAGCGCCCCGAAATGCTGCAGCAGGCCACGCTGCGACGGCCGTGAATAATACGGGCTGGCGATCAGGTAGCCATCGACCGGCCAGTTCGCGGTCCGCGCCAGCGTGGCGGCCAGCCGGCTTGTGTCGCTGCCGGTGAGGCCGAGATAGAGCGGCCGTGTCACGCCGCCTTCCTGCAGCGCCTGCGCGGTGAGCATCACGAGTTGTTCGACCTCGTCCTCGTCGAGCGTCATTCCCTCGCCGGTAGTTGCCGCGAGAATGAGTCCGTCGATCGGCTGGTCGGCATAATGCCGCAGCAGCCGGCGCAACGAGGCGACGTCGATGGCACCGTCGCGAAACGGGGTGATGAGGGGCAACCACAGACCGCTGGGCGGTCCGGAAGCGGCAGGCATGAGCGTGTCTCCTGTCTGGGCCGGCGACGGAGACGCATAAAAAAACCCCGTCGAAACCGGCGGGGCCATGGTGAATATGTTCGGGCGTATCGATCTATCGCGCGCACAAATCCCCGTCCCCTGAAGAGGCACGGTGTTTCATATTGCGTTGAGTGGCGCGTGTGATCATGGAGGTAACATGCGCCTCCCGAACTACACATGTCAAGCGAGCGTTGCTACACACCGACAACTATCTTCCGCGCAACTTCTCCAGTACTTCCGACGACGCAAAGCCGTCCGCCGCCGTTCCGATCGAGGCCTGGAAGCTGCGGAGCGCCTCGCGGGTCTGGCCACCGAGCTGGCCGTCGGGCGTGCCGCGGTAGAAGCCGCGCTGCGCCAACAGCTGCTGCAGTTCGAGCCGCTCGGCCCGCGACAGCACGCGTTCCTGGCGCGGCCAGGGCTGCACGAAGGGCGGGCCGCCGCGCAGGCGATCGGCGAAATGGCCTATCGCCATGGCGTAGGCCTCGGCCGGATTGTATTTCATGATGACGCGGAAATTCTGCAGCATCAGAAAACCGGGGCCGTCGGCGCCGGCCGGCGCCAGCAGATAGGCTTTTTCGGTCAGGCGCGGAAACGGCTGGGCGTTGGCGCGCTTGAGGCCGAGATGCTCCCATTGCGGCAACGTCATCGCCCTGGCCTTGTCGGCCAGCATGTAATTGAAACCCTTGGGTACCACGACCTCGTAGCCCCAGCTCTGTCCACTCTGCCAGCCGTCCTTCTTCAGGTTGTTGGCGGTGGAGAAGATCAGGTCGGTGGGATTGTCGACCACGTCGCGGCGGCCGTCGCCGTCGCCGTCCACGGCGAAGCGCTTGAAGGCGGTGGGCATGAACTGGGTCGGGCCGAAGGCGCCGGCCCAGGAGCCGCGCATCTGCTCGGGACGCAGGTCGCCACGATGCAGGATCTCCAGCGCGGTGAGGAATTCGTCCTTGAAGTAACCCTGGCGGCGGCCCACGCAGGCCAGCGTCGCGGTGGAGCGCAGCACGTTGCGGTCGCCCATCTGGGTCGAGTAGTTGGATTCGATGCCCCAGATCGCCGCGATGATGTAGCGGTCGACGCCGTAGGCGCGCTCGGCGGCGTCGAACTGGGTCTTGTACTTGGCCAACACCTCGCGGCCCTTGGCCAGGCGGGTGTCGTTGACGAGAATATCGAGATAGTCCCAGATCGCCTTGGTGAATTCGGGCTGCGAATCCATCAAGTCCATGATCCGCAGGTCCGGGGTGAGGCCGGCGGTGAAGCGCTCGAAACTTTCCTGCGAGATGCCGCGGCGTGCGGCATCGGGCCACAGGCCGGCCACGCAATTGTCGAAATTATTGGCGGCGTCGCGGATCGCCTGCGCCGTCATCAGCGGATGGCCGGAAGCGCCGTCCTCGCCGGACCATGGCTGCACGCCGCCGCTGCCCGGCTGCGGCAGGGCGGCGGCGGCCTGTGGCGGCGCCGAACCGGAAAAGATGTTGTCGAACAGGCTGAACGGGCCACGATTCGTTTGCGCCTGCGCGGCATGGGGCAGCACGGCCAACAGCAGCAGCGCGCCAAGCGCGACCGCGCGGAGCCCCATGTTCCGCCGCCCGGTGGCCGCCGATCGAATCATTCTCATCGCAAAATCCAGACCTGACACTCTCGCCACAGGAGGCCTTGCCACGGTTTCCATCGCCTTAACATTAGCGCAATTCCGCCACCCCGCTCAGAAAGGTTAACCGCCGCCACATCGATCCGCACCACACATCCGCCGTTGTTCCCGGTTGCAAAGGGAACTGCATCGGGCAATCTACGTTTGCATGCGCGCTTCGTTTCCCTTCACGACCATTGCAAAGTCCCCCCTCGATGAAAATTCGTAAAGCCGTTTTCCCGGTCGCAGGCCTCGGCACCCGGGTCCTGCCCGCTACCAAGGCAATGCCGAAGGAGATGCTGACCATCGTCGACCGGCCACTGATCCAGTATGTGGTCGATGAGGCCCGCGAGGCCGGCATCGAACATTTCATCTTCGTCACCGGCCGCAACAAGGGCGTGATCGAGGACCATTTCGACAGGATGTTCGAGCTCGACGAGAGCCTGAACGGCCGCAACACGACCGCCGAGATCGCCGAACTGGCGCGCTTCCAACCGGAAGCCGGCGAGATGAGCTTTACCCGCCAGCAGGCGCCGCTCGGCCTCGGCCATGCGGTGTGGTGCGCCCGCGACATCGTCGGCAACGAGCCCTTCGCGGTGGTGCTGCCGGATGAGCTGGTGCTGAACTCACCAGGCTGCCTGAAACAGATGATCGATATCGCCAATGGGCTCGGCGAGAAATCCAACCTGGTCGCGGTCGAGGAAGTGCCGATGGAGATGACGCACCAATACGGCATCTGCGGCGTCGGCGAGCGCCATGGCGGTCCCGATGGCAACACCTTCACCATCGACGGCATGGTCGAGAAGCCACCGAAGGGCACCTCGCCCTCGAATCTGTCGATCACCGGGCGCTACATCCTGCAGCCGGAGATCTTCAAGATCCTGGAAACCCAGGAGCGCGGGTCCGGCGGCGAGATCCAGCTCACCGACGCGATGATCGGGCTGGCCAAGAGCCAGGCGTTCTACGGCGTCGAGTTCGAAGGCGAGCGCCACGACTGCGGCTCGAAGTCCGGCTTCCTGCGCGCCAATATCGCCTTCGGCCTACGGCGCCCCGATCTGCGTGATGGGTTGCGCGCGGAAATGCTGCGCTATCTGGCGGAGACCTAGTAAAAGCCAACCATAGTCATTCCAGGGCGAGAGCAGCGCCAGCTGTGAGCGAACCCGGAATCCAGAAGTTGCGAGCGAAGGCTGGATTGCTTCGTCGCAAGTGCTCCTCGCAATGACGAGCTACGCCGCCATCAGCAGATACGGCGCGGTGGCGACCATCGACTGATTACGGCCGGCGGCTTTCGCCGCGTAGAGCGCCTTGTCGGCGGCTTCCACCAGACCGCTCCATTCCATCGTCACCAGCGGCGTCAGGCTGGCGACGCCGATGCTGACGGTGAGCGTCGCCGGTTCGGCCGGCAGCTCCTCGACCTTGCGGCGGATGGTTTCGGCCACCTTCAGCGCGTCCTCGGCAGAAACCCCTGGCAGCAGCACCGCGAATTCCTCGCCACCGTAGCGCGCAGCACAATCGCCGGCGCGGCACGCCGAACTGGCGATACAGCCGGCGATAGCGATCAGGGCCTGGTCGCCGGGCTGGTGGCCGAAGGTGTCGTTGAATATCTTGAAATGGTCGGCGTCGATCAGCAGCAGCGCCAGCGGCCGCGATTGCCGGATCGCGCGGCGCCATTCCAGCTCGATGGCGGTGTCGAACTTGCGGCGATTGCGCAGCCCGGTCAGCGCGTCGGTAGTCGCGAGTTCTTCGAGCTTGTCCTCGGCGCGGGCGCGGCGGCCGATTTCGCGGGCGAGAAACAGCGTCACCGCGGTGATGAAGCAGACCAGCGCCAGCATGATGCCGCCGATCCGGAGCGCCTGCCGCTGCCACAGGCTGTAGATGCCGGCCCACGGCCGGCCGACGATGACCAGTAGCGGCCGGTTGCTGTCGCGCCAGACATAAAGCCGTTCGATCTTGTCGACCACGCCGACGCCGGAATAGGAACCGTTGGCCCGCGCCAGCACCCGCATCACGCCGGGCGTCTTGCTGAGGTCCATGCCGATGACGTCGAGATCGAACGGCGTGCGCATGATAACGACGCCATCGCGGCGGATCACCGTGATGTTGTCGTCCGGATTCAGCCGCAGCCGGCCAAACAGATCGTGGAAATAGGAAAACCGGATAGAGCCGACGACCACGCCGGCAAAATTTCCGTCGCTGTCGGTAATGCGCCGGCTCAGCACGACCGAATAGGCGCCCTGGTGCAGCATCGGCCGGCTGATGAACAGCCCGCGCTCGCCGTCGTCGCGATGCACCTTGAAAAAGTCCTCGTCGGCGCTGTTCTGCTTGACCGGATCGAGCGAGGCGGCATCGACGATGAGATCGCCCTGGGCATCGAACACTTGGATGGCGCCGAAATGACTGGCCGAGGCGGCGTGGTCGAACAGGATCAGCTGACGCATCTCCTTGCTGAGCTGACCGATCTCCGGCGTCATCATGCCTGAGACCACCGCGCGCAGCGAGAGGTCGTAGAGTTCGACGGTGCGGCCAATGTCGGCGTCGATGGTGGTGGCGAGGTTCTCGCTGGTTTGCCGCGCCAGCGCCTCCTCGCCGCGCCGCATGTCGAGCATGACGCTGCCGCACACCGCGGAGAAGCCCAGGATCGTGACCAGCGACGACAGAATCAGCAGCCTGGCCGATAGCGGCCAGCGTCGAACCCCCGTCCCTGCATTCCCCGATCTCATCGCTTGCTCCTGAGCAAAGTTGATCGCACGCGAATGATTGCCGAGCGCTTAAATACCTCCCGCGGGTTCCGCATGCCGTTAACGAGGGGTTGCCGGGCGGGGCGCAATTGCATGAATCCGGTGCCACGATACCGAAGCTCTACTGTGGCATCCGCGGGCGCAGGCGCGTATGACGACGGCACCGCCATTCGACCCCGAGGACGCCCGTGCCTGATTACGACCTGCTGCGCGACCATTTGAGCAAACAGACGCTGGACGAATTCGTGCTGAGCATGGAGGCGATCGAAGAGATCATCGACGACGCACTGCCGCGCGCGTCGCACCGGGCGTCGTGGTGGGAGACCGAACGCGCCCCGGACGAAAAGATGCCGCAGCGCGAAGCCTGCATCGCGGCCGGCTACATCGCGACGCGATTGCCGGACGGGAGTGGCGTCAAGTTTCGCAAGAAAAAGGCGCCGTATGTACGGAAGTGGATTTGAGGTGTCACCTGTGAGGTGGTTATAGAAGCTGTCGCGCCTACCTCTGCAACCTCACGCCCAGCATCACCACTGTCGAGGCCGTGCTGGAGCCGGGGACGTTGGAGTCCAGGATATCGCGGCGCACCTGCGCCTTGATCTGGACTTCGCGGTTCAGCTTGTAAACCAGGTCGCCGGAGATCGAGTAGATTTTGTCGAAGCGGAAATTTTCCTGGTAGTCCTGCGTGCCGTAGGTGAACTTGCCGATCGCCGTCAGCCAGCGGCGGAAGTCGTGATCGACCTCGAAAGTGTAGGTGCGGGTCAGCACGCCGGGCACGCCGGGAATCGTGGTCTCGTCGATGGACGTAATAGAGACGAATTTCGCCGTGGTCAGCGGTGTCGCGGCCCACACCAATGACGCACTGGTCAGCAGGCCCTTCAGATTCTCCAGCCGCGGGTCGGTATAGCTGCGCGCGGCGTAGCCGATCGAGGCTTCGCCGATCAGCAGCCGCGTGAATTCGAAGGTGGTGCCGGCCTTGATGTAGCCGCCGTTGGAATCCCGGAGATAGCCGAAGCGATCGGCGGGCAAGTCGTGGACGCGGGTATCGCCCTGGATTTCGACGAACGGCCGCAGTCCCGGCAGCACTTCATAGCTGGCGCGGCCGACACCGCCATACTGGTTGAAGTTGCGGTCGGCGTTGGTAGTGACGCTGCCGTCGGTGAGGTGCGAGTCCTGATATTCGGTGCGGTCGATGAGGCCGTCGAGCTTGATCTGCAGCCGGTTGAAATCCTGCTCGACGCCAAACGTGCCGCCGACGACGGTGTAGAGCGGAAACTTGGTGAGGCCGGCCTGGATGTTCGGGCTGCCGGGATTGTCGGCGCCGACCCGCAGCCGCGCTTCGGTATTGATGCGGGTATCGCGGCTGGCATCGATGCGGCCGTCGATCTTGCCGGTGAAATCGATGCGATCGATATTGACCGGCGCCGGCGAAACCTGCCCGGCCGGAAACGGAAAGGTGTTGCCGTAGCCGGTGAACGATCCCCGGAGATCGACGACCACCGAATGCCGCGACCAGTCCGACGCCGCCAGGAACTCCGGCGCGATCTTGTAGAACGACGAGCCCATCGGCTGCACGAAGCGCGCGGGGTTGTTGTCGTAGCCGCCATAGACCTCGACCGCGGACTTGACCAGAAAGCTGCCGATATAGACGCCGGTCGGGCCGTAGGGATCGAGGTCGGGCTTCAGCCGCTTGCGCGCGGGCTGGCCGACCACGGTGCCGGCGATCGAGGCCGACACCGGCGGCTTGTTGGCTTTCGACGACGGCGGAATCGACAAAGGCGGCGTCGGCACGATCGGCGGCGGGCTGCCGGGACCGGGCGACGGCTTTGGCTTGAACGCGCCGGGATAGGGTTTGGGCTTCTTGCGCCGGCGGTTCAGCGAATCGAAGCCGGACTCCGAGGCGCCATAGGCGGCGGGGTTGCCATAGATGATCGACTGGCCGATCCGCGACGGCGCGATCGCGCTGGTGCGCAACGCATCGGTGGGCTCATCGGGCAGATCGGGGGTACGGCGCAGCGGCAGGTTCTGCGGCGCCACAAAGCCGCCGGGCACCGGCCGCAGCAGATCGGAGGTCAGTGCCTGACCTGCCGCCGGAAGTGGAACGAGAACGCTCAGCCATAGACAGGCCGACACCGCGCGCAGGGGGCTGGCGCGGTTGCGGCGGCCCGTGGCTGGACCTGTCCTCACGATTCGAAAAACTCCAACAAAACCAGCACCTTGATCGAACGGCCCGCCAGCGTTGTCAGGCGCCTGCGGGCCGTTATGGTTAAGGGAGTTAAAACGGTTATGGTTAATGTGGCGTTGAGATTGCGTCGGGCGGGGTTTCGCTTCACGCGCATGGCCATGCTAAGAAGGGCCCGACATTTACGACCGGGACTTCAGGCGCATGGCACTCACCACATCGAAAGCGGCCAAGGGGACGATGACCGACCAGGCCAGTGAAGCGATCGCCTCGGCACTGCGCACCCTGGAAGCCGAAGCCAGCGGCGTCACTGCGCTCGCGGCAGCCCTGCAATCCGATGGTCTCGGCACCGCTTTCGTCACCGCCGCCGAACTGATCCGCAACGCCAAGGGCCGGCTGATCATCACCGGCCTGGGCAAGTCCGGCCATATCGGCCGCAAGATCGCCGCGACCTTTGCCTCCACCGGCACGCCGGCGTTCTTCGTCCACGCCGCCGAGGCCAGCCACGGCGACCTCGGCATGATCACCGCCGACGACGTCATCATGGCGCTGTCGTGGTCCGGCGAGCAGCCGGAGATGAAGAACCTCGTCACCTATGCCAAGCGCTTCAAGATCGGCGTCATCGCCATGACGTCGGATGCCGCCTCGACGCTGGCGCAGGCCGCCGACGTTTCGTTGGCGCTGCCGAAGGCGCGCGAGGCATGCCCGCACAACCTCGCCCCCACCACCTCCTCGCTGATGCTGCTCGCTCTGGGCGACGCGCTGGCGATCGCGCTGCTGGAAGGCCGCGGCTTCACCTCGGTGGATTTCTCAGTGCTGCATCCCGGCGGCAAACTCGGCGCGATGCTGAAATACACCCGCGATTTGATGCATGCGGGCGACGCCGTGCCGCTGAAGCCGCTCGGCACCAAAATGTCCGACGCGCTGGTGGAAATGTCCTCGAAGGGTTTTGGCTGCGTCGGCATCGTCGATATCAACGGCCATGTGGTCGGCATCGTCACCGACGGCGATCTGCGCCGCCACATGCGGCCGGACCTGATGACGGTGTCGGTCGACGAGGTGATGACCAAAAACCCCAAGACCATCAGCCGCGACCTGCTCGCCGGCGAGGCGCTGGAGATTCTCAACTCGTCGAAGATCACCGCGCTGCTGGTCACCGATGCCAGGAAGCCGGTCGGCATCGTGCATCTGCACGATCTGCTGCGCGCGGGCGTGGCGTAACTCTCAACGACGCCCTGTCATTCCGGGGCATGCTTCTGTCGGCGCAGCCGACTAAAGCATGAACCCGGAATCCCGACCTGTTCATCTCATCTCCGGATTCCGGGTTCACTCGCGGCTGACGCCGCTCCTGCCCCGGAATGACAACCCGGGTTAAACCGCCGCCACCGTCAGGCTGGCGCCATCGGCGCGGACGATCCTGACGCGGCTGCCGGCGGGCGCATCGGGACCGGCGACGCGCCAGACCGTATCGTCGATCCGCACAATGCCCTCGCCATCGACGATCGGCTTGTCCAGCGTGCAGATACGGCCGACGAGCGCATCGCTGCGCTTGTTGAGGAACGGGTTCGGATTAGTACCCGGTTTTTGTCGCGCGACGCGACGCCACAAGGGCACGGCTGCGGCGGCGAATACCGCGAACAGCAGGATCTGCAGCTGCCAGCCCGGATGAAGCACGAACGACAACAATCCGACCAGCAGCGCGGCAAGTCCGAGCCAGAACAGGAAGACGCCAGGCGCGAGCAGCTCCAGTGCCATCAGCAACAGGCCGAAGATCAGCCAGTTCCAGGTGCCCAGCGTGACGAACATCTCGGCCATCCCAATATCCTCAACGTTGCGGCGTAACCGGCGGCGTCGGTCCGGCTGACGGCACCGACGAGCGCCGCGCCGCAGCCTGCGCCGACGCCGCACTTTCGCCGAACGTCGCCTTGGCGATTTCGCCGATGCCGGCCAGCGAGCCCAACACGCTCATCGCCTCGATCGGCAGCATGATGATCTTCTGGTTCGGCGAGTCGGCAATCTGGCCGAACGCCTTGATGTACTTGTCGGCGATAAAATAGTTCAGCGCGGCGACGTCGCCCTTGGCAATGGCCTCGGAGACCATCGCCGTCGCCTTGGCTTCAGCCTCGGCGGCGCGTTCGCGGGCCTGCGCATCGAGGAATGCGGCCTCGCGACGGCCTTCGGCCTGCAGGATCTGGCCCTGTTTTGCGCCTTCGGCGCGCAGGATTTCCGACTGCCGCTGGCCTTCCGCCTGCAGAATGTCGGCGCGCTTGACGCGCTCGGCCTTCATCTGCCGGCCCATGGCCTCAACGAGATCGGCCGGCGGCACGATGTCCTTGATCTCGATGCGGTTGACCTTGAGGCCCCACGGCGACACCGCGGCATCGACCACGCGCAGCAGCCGCTCGTTGATCTCGTCGCGATGCGACAGCACCTGGTCGAGGTCCATGGCGCCCATCACCGAGCGGATGTTGGTCATGGTCAGCACGATGATCGCCTGGTTGAGATCGGAGACCTCGTAGCTGGCCTTGGCCGCATCGAACACCTGGTAGAACGCGACGCCGTCCACCGTCACCGTGGCGTTGTCTTTGGTGATCACCTCCTGCTCGGGGATGCTGATCACCTGCTCCATCATGTTCATCTTGCGGCCGACGCGATCGAAATACGGGATGATGATGTTGAGCCCGGGCGACAGCGTGCGGGTGAACTTGCCGAAGCGCTCGATGGTCCAGTCAAAGCCCTGCGGCACGGTTTTCACGCCGGCGAACAAAGTGAGGATAATCAGCACAACAAAGGCGATGGCGAAAATATCAAAACCCGTCATCAAAATCTCCCAGCGAGAATAGCGCGCGGCGATGCCGTGCCTGAATGGGTCGCCAGGATCAGATGTAAGGTTCGACGCCGTGAAAAGCGAGCGGCGTCATCGCGAGGAGCCTGATCCCAAACACCGGCCCTCATGGTGAGGAGGCGCGCAGCGCCGTCTCGAACCATGAGTTGGCGGCCATCCTTCGAGACGCCGCGCGAAGGCGCGGCTCCTCAGGATGAGGTCGGAGTTGGTGGTTATTCAGATCCAGCCCTGCAGCTCGCGCAGCACCAATTGCCGGATCACATCCATGCCGGGATCGCTGTCATTGAGACACGGGATCGCGGAAAACTGTTCGCCGCCATTGTGCATGAAGATCTCGCAGTTTTCCTGCGCTATCTCTTCCAGCGTCTCCAGGCAATCCGCCGAGAAGCCGGGCATCACCACCGCGATACGCTTGACGCCGTCCTTGGCCAGTTGCTCGATGGTTTTGTCGGTATAGGGCTTCAGCCACTGGTCGAAGCCGAAGCGCGACTGGAAGGTCAGCATCAGCTTTGGTGCATCCGGTCCCATCCGCCGGCGCAGAGCGTCGGTGGTGGCGATGCATTGCGCCTGATAAGGGTCGCCCTTGTCGATGTATTTCTGCGGCATGCCGTGGAACGACGCCACGATCAGCTCGGGCACAAACGACAGCGTCGCGATATGGCTCTCGATCGAGACCGCCAGCGCGTTGATGTAGTCCGGCTCGTCGAAATAGGGCGGCGTCACCCGCAGCGTCGGCTGCGCGCGCATCTCGCCGAGCACGCGGAACACTTCGTCGCACACCGTTGCCGAGGTCGCCGCCGAATATTGCGGATACAACGGCACCACCAGGATGCGGTCGCAGCCTTGCGCGTTCAGCGCAGCGATCCGCGAGCGGATCGAGGGATTGCCGTAGCGCATCGCCCAATCGACCACCACATGGCTATGGTCATCGATCGCCGCCGCCAGCTTGTCGGATTGCGCGCGGGTAATGGTCTTCAGCGGAGACTCGTTCAGCTCCGTGTTCCAGATCTTCAGATAGTCCTTGGCCTTGCGCCGGGGACGGGTGGTCAGAATGATGCCGTTGAGCACCAGCTTCCACAGCAGGCCCTGGTCCTCGATCACCCGGGGATCCGACAGGAACTCCCTGAGATAGACGCGGACGCCGCGCGTATCGGCGCTATCAGGCGTGCCCAGATTGACCAGCAGCACGCCGACGCGATCCGGCGTTTTCGCAGCTGCGACCGGTGCTCTCTCGATGGGAACGACAATCGTCATGATATCAGTGGCTTCGCGCTTTGGCCGGACCTTGTCAAGACAAGCTCCCGGCACCGGATTCAGAAACAGGTGACGCGTTCGGTGGCGACATAGCCGAGCAGCAGGCCGACACCGAACAGCAGCACCAGAGCGGCGGCGCCGAATTCCAGCCCGCGCATGACAAGCGCTCCGCCGCCGTCGCGACCGCCTGCGATACGGCGCGCCAGTCCCTTCGCGGAGACGGCGATGACCGCAATGGTCGCCACCGTGATCGCGGTGCCCAGGCCCATCACGAAGGTCGCGGCAATGCCGGCCCAGAACAGGCCCTGCGCCAGCGCGAACACCAGCACCAGGATGGCGCCGGAGCACGGCCGGATACCGACTGCGAAGATCGCGCTGAAGCCCCGCTTCCAGCCGCCGGGACCGGCGAGCTGGTCCGGCGTCGGTCCATGGGAATGGCCGCAATGCTCATCATGGACGTGGTCGTGGTCATGGTGGGAATGATCGTGGTGCGCGTGGTCATGCACGACAGCCTCGGCATGCGCGACGTGCGCATGGCCATGGTCGTGGTGATGATCGTGACCATGGTGGTCATGGTCATGATGATGCACAGCGGCATGCGCCATCGCCGGCGCCAATTGCGGCGCGGAACCGGCCAAGGACGGCCGCAGGACGCGGAAGAAGCCGCGCCCTTTGCTCCAGGCCAGCCGGACGCCGAAGGCGGCGATCAGCGCATAGCTGGCGATCTCGACCACCCGCTCGGCACCACACATGGTTTTGGCGGTGACGTTGAGCAGCCAGGCGCCGATGCCGACGATCAGCACGGCGACCAGCGACTGCATCAGCGCCGAGACGAACGACAGAGCGATTCCGCGCCGCGCAGTCTCTTCATTGGCGACGAGATAGGACGAGATCACCGCCTTGCCGTGGCCGGGGCCGGCGGCGTGAAAGATGCCATAGGCGAAGGAGATCGCCAGCAGCGTCCACACCGCGCTGCCGTCGGACTTCGCGGCGCGGATGGTGGACGACATCTCGCGGTAGAATTCGGATTGCTTGGTGAGCAGCCAGCCGACGATGCCGCCGATCTGGGAGTCGGGCGCGGCTTTAGGCGTGCCGAAGGGGTTTTGGGCCAGCGTTTCATGTAATGCGCCGTCCGCGATCGCGGCAAGCGCCATCACCGCCATGCTCGCCAGCAAGACACGCAGCACCGCCCCCTCCCCGTCATTGCGAGAAGCGAAGCGACGCGGCAATCCAGAAAGCCGCAAACGCCGCAAGAACTGGATTGCTTCGTCGCACGGGCTCCTCGCTATGACGGCGGATAGGACGGAGGCCTTGGCCGGACAGTATCTCATGGACAGTCCACCGTGATCTTGTTGGCGAACATCGCGCCGATATTGCCGCTGGCGCCGCCGTCCAGGAAACTGTCCTCGCCGAGTTTTTGCGCGGCGGGCGCGCCGTCGCTCGGGCGC
>JAQGKA010000463.1 GCA_028290355.1 Tardiphaga sp.
TCCATCAGGTCGATGGCCTTGTCCGGCAGGAAACGGTCGGTGATGTACCTGTTCGACAGGGTCGTCGCCGCCACCAGTGCAGAATCCGTGATTCGCACGCCGTGGTGCTGTTCGTATTTGTCCTTCAACCCGCGCAGGATCGAGATGGTGTCCTCGACCGTGGGCTCGGCGACGAAGATCGGCTGGAATCGCCGCGCCAGGGCGGCGTCCTTTTCCACATGCTTGCGGTATTCGTCGAGCGTGGTGGCGCCGATGCAATGCAGCTCGCCCCGCGCCAGAGCGGGCTTCAGCAGGTTCGACGCATCCATCGCGCCGTCGCCCTTGCCGGCGCCGATCAGCTGATGCATTTCGTCGATGAACAGGATGATGCCGCCTTCCGCCGAGGTCACTTCCTGCAGCACGGCCTTCAGCCGCTCCTCGAACTCGCCGCGATATTTCGCGCCGGCAATGAGGGCGCCGAGGTCGAGCGACAGCAACGCCTTGTCTTTCAGGCTTTCCGGCACGTCGCCATTGAGGATGCGCAACGCCAGGCCCTCGACGATGGCGGTCTTGCCGACGCCGGGCTCGCCGATCAGCACCGGATTGTTCTTGGTCCGGCGCGACAGCACCTGAATGGTGCGGCGGATTTCCTCGTCGCGGCCAATGACAGGGTCCAGCTTGCCGTCGCGGGCGGCTTGCGTCAGGTCGCGGGCGTATTTCTTCAGCGCGTCATAAGCGTTTTCCGCCGTCGCTGAGTCCGCGGTGCGGCCCTTGCGCATGGCATTGATCGCCGCATTGAGGTTTTGCGGGGTGACGCCGCCCTTGGCGAGCAGGCTGCCGGCCTCGGAATCCTTGTCGAGCGCCAGAGCCAGCAACAGCCGTTCCACGGTGACAAAGCTGTCGCCGGCCTTCTCGGCGGCCTGTTCGGAGGCATCGAGCGCACGCGCAGTCGCCGGCGCGAGGTAGACCTGACCGGCCCCTGCCCCGGAAACCTTGGGCATCTTGCCCAGTTCGGCTTCCGTTGCCCGCAAAATCGCGCGGGAATTGCCGCCGGCGCGATCGATCAGGCCACCGGCCAGACCTTCGCTGTCGTCGAGCAGGACTTTCAGAATATGCAGCGGCGAGAATTGCTGATGGCCCTCGCGCACGGCTAAAGACTGTGCCGACTGGATAAAGCCGCGCACCCGTTCAGTGTATTTTTCAATGTTCATTGTTTGATTTCCCTCGGCCTGCCATCCCCGCCCCGAAAGCACGTAAACGGCATCTTCACTGGGTTTCCGCAGGGCGCATTGATGTTCGTCAACCGGCTGCGGTCGTCACTGGCGCCAAAACCAGCTTGACGCGAATATGGGCAGCCAGATCCGGAAGCGGAAGAGACCGCGGCCAAATTTTGCCGGATGTAGCGCGCCCGGCTGGAATCTCTTACATGGAATGATGCCCCAGGAACCTGTCGCCAGCATTGCCAGCATCTACCGCTATCCCGTCAAAGGCTTGACGCCGGAACCACTGCCGCAGGTGGTACTCTCGGTTGGGCAGTCGCTGCCGGCCGACCGCCGCTACGCCATCGAGAACGGCCCGAGCGGGTTCGACCCCGCCGCCCCGCAATATTTTCCCAAGACCATGTTCCTGATGCTGATGCGCAACGAGCGGCTGGCCGCTTTGCGCACGCATTACGACGATGCGAGCCACACGCTGACGATCCGGGAGAATGGCGCGGAGACCGCGCGCGGCGATCTGGACAGCGCCGAGGGGCGCGCAGCCATCGAGCAGTTCTTCGCGGCGAATTTCGCCGAGGAGTTGCGCGGCCCGCCGAAACTGCTGTTTGCCGATGGCCACAGTTTTTCCGACGTGGCGAAAAAGGTGGTGTCGATCATCAACCTCGCCAGCGTCGCGGCGCTGGAGCAGGTGATCGGCCAGGCCGTGCATCCGCTGCGGTTTCGCGGCAACCTGTATGTCAGCGATTGGCCGGCGTGGCACGAATTCGACCTGATGGATCAGACGATTTCCATCGGCGAGACGCGATTGAAGGTCGTGAAGCGGATCGTGCGCTGCGCCGCGACCAATGTCGATCCCGACACCGCCGCTCGCGACCTCACCATTCCGCACACGCTGATGCGGACCTATGGCCACGCCGATCTGGGCGTCTATGCCGAGGTCATCACCGGCGGCACGATTGCCGCCGGTGATTCGATTACGGTAGAGGAGCCGGGGCTGGTGTAGTTCGCAGCGCGGCCTCTTCTTCCTTCTCCCCTTGTGGGAGAAGGTGGCGCGGACGCAGTCCGCGTCGGATGAGGGGGCTTTTGCGACGGAGTTTGGGACTACCCCTCACCCGTCTTCGCTTCGCGAAGCCACCCTCTCCCACAAGGGGAGAGGGGAAGAAAGCGCCGCGCTTCGCTCAGCTCGTCGGCATCACATAGGCGTAGATGCGGCCGCGGGAATACACCGACTCCGCGACGCGGTTGCCGTGATTGCCGGACACGATGATCGGATTGCCGGAGGCATCGATGCCGCTGACGACACCGACATGGCCGCCGCGACGGCCGCGCGACATCACCGCGATGGCGCCAACCTGCGGGCCGGACAGCCGCTGGCCGTAGCTCGAGAACGAACGCGCCATGTCGGAGCCTGTGCCCTGATGGCCGGAGCGCTGCAGCACCATGTTCATGAAGCGCGCGCACCACAGCCGACCGCGACCGGTGGGATTGCCGCCGATGTAGCGCCGCGCCTCGGCGACGATATTCGACGAACCGAAACCTGATGTGCTTGCAAAGGACGAGGCCGCGCTGTCCGCGCTCTGCTCGATCGCCTGGCGGCGCGAGACGCGCA
>JAQGKA010000489.1 GCA_028290355.1 Tardiphaga sp.
AAGAGCGCAGCCAATGCGCCTTCCGCGAAGCTGCCGCGGCTGGCGTATTGGTAGATCGAGGTTGCCAGCGTCTAGACATTGAGCGGGCTCAGCAGCAGCGTCGCCGGCAATTCCTTCAGGCAATCCACGAACACCACGATGACGGCACCGAGCAGCGCCGGCTGCAGGAGCGGCAGCTGCACGCGGCGGAGTATGGTGAGTTGCGGCGCACCGGCGGCGCGGGCGCTGTCGTCATAGTCGAGCGGAATCCCCTCGAAGCCGGCCTTGATGAAGCCGGTCGGCACCGCAAGAAACCGGATCACATAGGCGATCACCACCGCGGCGCCGGAGCCGACCATGACGAGGCCCGGCGAACCCAGGCCGAGCCATTGTGCCAACGTGTTGAGTGCGCCGTCGATCACCAGCACCGGCGTCAGCAGACCCAATGCCAGCACCAGGCCAGGCAGCGCGTAGCCGGTCTGTGCGACGGCGAGCGAAAGGTTGGTGAGCCGCGACGATCGCCAGCGCTGCGCGACGATCACGATGAGGCCGAGCAGCAGCGCGATGGATGTGGCGATCGCCGCCAGCGTGATGGTATGGCCGGCATCGCGCCACACCGAAGTCTCGCTCGACAACAAGCCGCGGCGGAAACTTTCGCGCAGCAGATACAGCAACGGCACCGCAAAACCGAGCAGTGCCGGCATCAGGCAGGCGATGAAGGCGAGCCAGCCTTTGAGCCCAACGAGCATGGTGCGCGGCGCCAGCCGCGGATTCTCTGCTGAGAATTCGACACTGACATTGCGGCGCCCGACGCGCTCCATGGCGATCAGCCCGCCGACGATCGCCAGCATGAACAGCGATAGCTGTGCCGCGCCGGCGAGGCTGCCGCGATTGAGCCAGGTGGTGAAGATCGAAACTGTAAGTGTCCGCACGCCGAGATATTCGCTGGCGCCGATGTCGTTCAGCGTTTCCAGCGACACCAGCGCCAGGCCGACCGCAAGGGCGGGGCGCGCCATCGGCAGCGAGATTCGTCGAAACGTTGTCCAGCCGCTGGCGCCGAGCACCTTTGCCGCTTCGGCAAATTCCGCGCTGCGATGCTGAAACATCGCGCGCGCCGAGAGATAGACGTAAGGGTACAGCACGAGGCCGATCACGAAGATGGCGCCGGGCAGCGAGCGCATGGTCGGCAGCCAGGCGATGGCATCGCGCAGCGGCATCGTGGTGGCGAGCGCGCGGTGCACGAGACCGAGCGGCTCGAACAGGTCGACATACACATAGGCCGCCAGATAGGTCGGGATCGCCAGCGGCAGCGGCATCAGCCAGAGCAGCAGCGCACGGCCGGGAAACTCATGCGACGAGATCAGCCACGCGGAGCCCGCGCCGATCCCAAGCGCCACGCAGCCGACGCCGAGCAGCAGCAGCGCGGTATCGCGCAAGGCCTGCGGCAGCACATAGGCGATCAGATGCTGCCACAGATCCGGCGCTGGCTGCAGCGCCAGCAGCCCAATGCTGACCACGGGCGCGGCGACCGCTAGCGCGGTGAGCGCGGCGATGGTGGTGGCGATTGTTTGGACGCGCGAGCGGGTCACGCGCGCTCTTCCCCTCTCCCCTTGTGGGAGTGGGTGGCCGCCCGCAGGCCGGACGGGTGCGGGGGAGCCACGGGCTCAAGCCCCCTCATCCGACGCGGACTTCGTCCGCGCCACCTTCTCCCACAAGGGGAGAAGGACGAAGGGCGCGCACTACAAATCGATCTCAATTATCGAACCCGACCTTGTCCACTAGCGTCGCGGCCGCCTTGCGGTTCGCCGCAATCTTGGCGACCGGCATCGGGTCGGCATTCAGCTTGCCGTAGCCGGCGATGGTCGGATTGACGGCGACGCCGGCGCGGATCGGGTATTCGTAGTTGGAGTCGGCATACATCTGCTGCGCTTGTTCGCCGGCAAGCCACTCGATCAGCTTGACCGCATTGGCCTTGTTCGGCGCGTATTTGGCCAGCAGCACGGCGGAGAGATTCACATGGGTGCCGCCGCCGTCGAAGGTCGGCAGGATCACCTTGGTGGCTTCCGCCCACGGCTTCTTCTCGGGGTCGGCGTTCATCATCAATGCCCAGTAATAGGTGTTGCCGATGCCGATGTCGCATTTGCCGGCCGCCACGTCGCGCGCGGTCTCGCGGTCGCCGCCCGACGGCTTTTGCGCGAGGTTGGCCTTGACGCCGCGTAGCCACTCCTCGGCCTTGGCTTCGTCGTGCTTGGCCACATAGGCGGCGAACAGGCCGTTGTTGTAGATGTGCTGGCCGGAACGGATGCAGATCTTGCCCTTCCACTTCGGATCGGCGAGTTCTTCATAGGTGATGGCGTCCTGCTTGACGCGGTCCTTCGAGGCGTAGATCACGCGGGCGCGCATCGAGATACCGGCCCATTGGCCATCGGGATCGCGGTATTGCGCCGGGACGACCTTGTCGATCACTTCCGACTTGATCGGCTGCGTCACGCCGGCCTGCACGGCGTCGTCGATGCGGCCGATGTCCACCGTCAGCAGCACGTCGGCGGGGCTGTTGGCGCCTTCGGCTTTCATGCG
Organism: Tardiphaga sp.; assembly: GCA_028290355.1. Lineage (GTDB taxonomy): Bacteria > Pseudomonadota > Alphaproteobacteria > Rhizobiales > Xanthobacteraceae > Tardiphaga. Next base: position 2,557 of record JAQGKA010000489.1, read on the forward strand.
CTGCTCGAGGCCGGAACTGGCGGAGATCACATTGACCTTGATGCCGGTGTCCTTGCTGAACGCATCGAACAGCGGCTGCACCAGTTTGGTCTCGCGATAGGTGTAGACGTTGACCTCCTCGGCGGCCTGCAGCGCGGAGGCGCCAAGCGCGGCAAAGACGACGGCGGAGGCCGCGGCGAGGATGTGGCGTTTGATCATGAATGGGCTCCGACAAAAGCGGGTGGCAATGCCGGTGTCAGTAGCGCAGCGGTTCGCGCGCACCCCGCGACGGAATGTCGCGATCCGGGCGTTCTAGAGGGATTCCAGCTTTGGGAAGAAGCGTAGTTGCGCTTCCTTCCTTCTCCCCCCGCGCGAAGCGAAGCTTCGCTAGGTGGGAGAAGGTGGCGCGGACCAACGGGTCGGCGCAAAGCGCCGCCCGATGACAGGCTCCGTCCGCGATGGATGAGGGGACGAAGCCGAACACGACCCCTCACCCGTCTTCGCTTCGCGAAGCCACCCTCTCCCACAAGGGGAGAGGGGAAGTAAGCAACTACGCCTTCGCCGTCGCGTTCGAAAACACCACTTCGATCAGCGTGCCCGAGCTCGGCGCGGTCTTGATCTGGAAGCGGGCGCGGTTGGCCTCGACCAGCGCCTTGGTGAGCGACAGGCTGACGCCTGAACTCTCGGAGGATTGATCCGCCGGGGCGTGGCTGCCGAACGGCTCCATCGCGGCGGCGAGCTCGTTGTCGTTGAGGCTGTGGCCGGTGTCGCGAACCCGCAGCACCACTTCGCCGAAATCCGACAGAGCGGTCGAGACGATGACCTGGCCGCCGGCATTGGCGAGGTGGATCGAATTGCCGATCAGGTTCAGCGTGATCTGACGCAGCGCGCGGGCGTCGGCGACGATGGTCGGCAACAGATGCGCCAGCGAGGTGCGGATGATGATGCGGCCGCGATTGGCCTGCGGCTGCATCACCGCGACGCATTGCTCCACCATCTCGTTGAGGTTTTGCGTGGTGAAGGCGAGGTCGAGCTTGCCGGTCTCGATCCGCGACAGATCCAGCAGGTCGTTGACGATGGCGATGACGCGCTCGCCGGAGGCGCGGATGTCCTTCATGTATTCGA
>JAQGKA010000484.1 GCA_028290355.1 Tardiphaga sp.
TGGCGGCAGAAGTCGTCATGGCCGGGCTTGACCCGGCCATCCATCCACTTCGAAAAAGCGCTTTGGTGAAGATGGATGGATACGCGGGTCAAGCCCGCGTATGACGACATCGTTAGTTTATCACACCACCACGCTTAACCGCTTCGCCGCCCGCGTGATACCCGTGTAGAGCCACCTTGCGCGGCTGTCCTGAAATGCAAAGCTTTCGTCGAACAGCACCACGTCGTCCCATTGCGAACCCTGGCTCTTGTGTACCGTCAGCACGTAGCCGTAATCGAATTCGTCATAGGGTTTTCGCTGGTCCCAGCTCAGTTGGTCGACGCCGCCGCTGAAGCAGTCGGCGCGCACCGAAACCTTTGTGACCTTGCCGCCAAAGTCCTCGTCGGGCGACAGCCGCATGGTGATGATCTGCGATTTCGACGCCGCGCGCGCCTTGACGCGCCACAGGCCGCCGTTGAACAGCACCTTCTTGCGGTTGTTGCGCAGGCAGACCAGCTTGTCGTTGGCGACGGGCAGCGGATCTTCGATGTTCAGCTTCTGCCGCACCCGCATGTTGTAGGCGCGCCGCGTGTTGTTGCGGCCGACCAGCACCTGGTCGGCGCTCATGACGCGCTCCGGATCGAGCTCCTTGCGCGAGATGACTTCGCTCTCGCCGTAACGGCCGATGTCGAGTTCGCGGCCTTCGCGCACATCCATCGACATCCGCACGATCGGATCGTGCTCGGCCTGGCGATGCACCTCGGTCAGCATCACGTCGGGCTCGCAGTCGGTGAAAAAGCCGCCGCCCTGGATCGGCGGCAGCTGCGCGGGATCGCCGAGTACCAGCAGCGGACAGTCGAACGACATCAGGTCGCGGCCGAGATCGGCGTCGACCATGGAGCACTCGTCGATCACGATCAGTTTTGCCTTGGAGGCCGGGGCGTCGTCCCAAAGTTCGAAATTCGGCTGCTCTTCGCCGGATTCCCGGGCGCGATAGATCAGCGAATGGATCGTCGAGGCGCCGTCGCACCCCTTGTTGCGCATCACCAGAGCGGCCTTACCGGTGAACGCCGCAAATTTCACCTCGCCGTCGACATTGTCGGCAATGTGCCGCGCCAGCGTGGTCTTGCCGGTACCGGCATAGCCGAACAGCCGGAAGATCGGCGGCGTGCCGTTCTTGCCGGGCTTGGCATTCAGCCAGTCGTCGACGGCTTTCAGCGCGGCATCCTGATGCGGGGTAAAAGTGGGCATGGCGTCTCGGGAAAGGAGGGCTCGCAGGGGTGCTGCCGCGACTCACCAAGGCAAGCTAACCATTCGGGCGGTCGGTGCAAGCGGGTGCTGGCGCCCGCCAACATGTCCGGTTGCCCAATCTGGCCGCATGGCGCAGTTATAGGCTGGACGTGGCCGTCTGGCCTGTATCAAGAGTGCTTTTGGGCCTGATGGGAGACCCGCGGTGGAACTCAGACTGCTTCAAATAGCGCTGGCACTGACGGGCCTTGTCGCATGAAACGGGTTGGCATCTGGGCTGTTTACGCGATTGGCGCGCTGTCGATCGGCTATCTCGCGCTCTATGCCTACGCGATGTTCACCCGGCCCAATCTGGTGCCCGGCGAGCCGATCCAGATCTTCCGCAAGCCGGATGCGCCGAAATACTCATGAGAGGACTCGTCATTCCGGGGCGCGAAACGCCGCCGCAGGCGGCGAGGCGCGAAACCGGAATCCCGATGTGTTCATCATCTCTGGATTCCGGGCCCGCGCCGTCGATGGACGCATCCCGGAATGACAGCAACCCTACATCGCCGCCGCCACGGCCCGATAATCGCTTGCCCCGGCCGGTGTGATCGGCAGCCCGCCGTCGGCATATTCGTTCAGCTTGTTGCGCAGCGTGCGGATCGAAATGCCGAGAATGTTGGCGGCGTGGGTGCGATTGCCCAGGCAATGCTTCAACGTTTCCAGGATCAGATCGCGCTCGACATCGGCGACGGTGCGGCCGACCAGGGCGCGGGTCACCTGTTCGGCGGCAAACGTCGCATGTGCGACGGCGGGGGCGGTCTTGGCGAGGTCGAGGCGATCGCCGTCCGGCGTCAGGATCGCGTCGGGGCCAATTTCGTCGCCATTGGCCATCAGTATCGACCGATGGATGGTGTTTTCCAGCTCGCGGACATTGCCCTGCCAGCGGTTGGTGGTCAGCACGCGCCGCGCCTCGTTGGAGATCGGCCGCACCGGCACGCCATTGGCGCCGGCATATTTCTTGGCGAAATGCTGCGCCAGTTCGAGGATATCCGCCGGGCGTTCGCGCAGCGGTGGGATCTTGAGGTTGACGACGTTGAGCCGGAACAGCAGATCCTCGCGAAACGTGCCTTCGCGCACGGCGTCGGCGAGATTGCGGTTCGAGGTGGCGATGATGCGGATGTCGATCGGCACCGGGCGGGTACCGCCGACGCGATCGATCACGCGCTCCTGGATCGCGCGCAGCAGTTTCGATTGCAGCCGGACATCCATTTCGCTGATTTCGTCGAGCAGCAGCGTGCCGCCGGTGGCCTCCTCGAATTTGCCGATGCGGCGCGCGATGGCGCCGGTGAAGGCACCCTTCTCGTGGCCGAACAGTTCGGATTCCAGCAGGTGCTCCGGGATCGCCGCGCAGTTGATGCTGATGAACGGCTTCTTGGCGCGGTTCGAGCGGGTATGGACGTAACGCGCCAGAACTTCCTTGCCGGTGCCGGATTCGCCGGTGATCATCACCGAAGCGTCGGAGCCGGCGATCTGCTGCGCCAGCCGAACCACCTTGGCCATCGCCTCGTCGCGGTAAATCAAGTCACGTGAATCGTTGGCGACCGCAGCGAGCACGGCGGCAATCAGCTCCGGATCAGGCGGCAGCGGGATATACTCTTTCGCCCCGGCGTGGATCGCGGCGACCGCGGCGCGGGCATCGTTGGTGATGCCGCAGGCGACGATCGGCACGTGGATGTGTTCGGCTTCCAGCCGCATCACGAGGTCGCGAATGTCCAGGGCGACATCGACCAGCAGCAGGTCGGCGCCCTTGCCGCCGCGCAGCACCCGCATCGCCTGATCGAGGTCCTCGGCGTGAACGACGGAGGCGCCGTTGTCCATGGCGATCTTGGTGGCGGTGGTGAGCTGGCCCTTGAGGGTGCCAACGATGAGAAGCCGCATGATGGTCTCCTGTTATTCTCGTCGCGCCGTTCGGGCGCAGGATCGTTTGAGTGTTAGACGCGTTCCGCCTTGATGATTTCCGTCATGGTGACGCCGAGCTTTTCCTCGACGAGGACGACTTCACCGCGCGCCACCAGGCGGTTGTTGACGTAGATGTCGATCGCTTCGCCGACGCGACGATCGAGTTCGAGCACGGTGCCGGGTCCGAGCTTCAGGAGCTCGCCGACATCCATCTTGGAGCGGCCGAGCACGGCCGAGACCTGCACCGGCACGTCAAAGACGGCCTCCAGGTCCGCGGCAATGCGCGTGGCCTGTTCGTCGTCATTGTAGCCGACGTCTCCCATCGCCATAGCGTCGGCGGCGTTGAGGTCGGGAAGCGGCACCTGGGCGTCGTGTTCACTCATGGTTTCGTCCTCATGGCCGTGGCAGGCCGGCCTGATTGCGGGTCGCCATGTAGCGCCCGACGAGTTCGGTTATTTTGGTCTCGATCGCCGCGCGCTCCAGCAGCACGCCGCCATCGGCCCATTCGATCTTGCAGTCGCCGTTCTCGATCTCCGGCTCGGCGAGAATGACGAGTCGGCCCTGGAAGCCGCTTTGCTTGGCGAGCTTCTCGATCCGCTCGCGCGCGGCGTCGTAAAGCTGGTCGTTGACCCGCACGACGAGGTGCGGGGTCGAGACCAGATGCTTAAAGCAATCGTGGACCAGCGCCATCACCTCGGTGAGCGGCTCGGCGGCGATCAGCTCGCTGCACAGTTTTCGCGCGACCGAGACGGCGACGTCGACCGCTTCGGTCTCCATCCGGGTCTCGATGGCGG
>JAQGKA010000624.1 GCA_028290355.1 Tardiphaga sp.
CAACTGACCGTTCTCGTCATAGACGAGATGCTCGAGAAAGGCGCCGCCAAGACCCTGGACGATCGAACCGATCGCCTGTCCGTGCAGCGTCAGCGGATTGATGATGCGGCCGACGTCCTCCACCGAAAGGTAGTCGATCACCTTGACGTGCCACGTGCCGGGGTCGACCGCGATGTGGGCAGCCTGGGTGCCATAGGCCCAGGTGTATTTCTTGTTGAAGAACGTCGCTTCCACTTCCAGCGGGATGTCCGACAGGCCTGCCAGCTGCAGCGTCTTGCCGCCATGTGCGACCTGCTCGCCGTCGATCGTGACATCGCCGACCGCGCAGCCGAAACGCAACGCCGCGGCTGCGCGAACGCTGTCCTTCAGCTTCTCCGCTGCGAGCAGAATCGCCGAGCCGCCCATCACGGTGGAGCGCGAGTGATAGGCGCCGTAGCCGTTCTTCACGTCGCTGGTCGAACCATGCCTGACGGTGATCTTCTCGAAGGGAAGCTCGGTGGCATCGGCAGTGATCTGCGCCATGATGGTTTCCAGGCCCTGCCCCACCGAGGACGAGCCGAGATAGACCGTGAGCGCGCCGTCGGTCTCGAGCACCAGCCGCGCGTCCTCGCTCGGCCCGGCCGCGCCGCCTTCGATGAAGCTGCCGACGGCGAGGCCGTGATAGTAGCCATCGATCAGTCTGCCGCTGAGCTTGCTCTTTTCGGTCCAGTCGAACTCCTTCATGCAGAGATCGAACACGGCGTGGTAATCGCCGCTGTCGAGCTCGGTGGAGCTGTCATAGGGTGTGATGCTGGCCAACGGATAGGGCATCTGGGCGTCGGCCACGAGATTGCGCCGGCGCAGTTCGACGCGGTCGATCCTGAGGTCCTTGGCCGCCAGATCGATCATCCGCTCGCGGATGAAATCGGTTTCGTAGCGTCCGGGGCCGCGATAGGTGCCGCTCGGCGTCTTGTTGGTGGTCAGCATCGTGGTCTTCAGATCGATATGCTCGAACGTATAGGGCCCCGACATGTACTGCGCGACGTTGCGCGGGCCGACCGAACCGTTAGTGCGGATATAGGCCCCGATATCCGCCCAGGCCTGGCCGCGCAGCGCCAGGAAGCGGCCGTCCTTGCTGAGCGCGATCTCCACATCGCATTCGATGTCCCGCGCATGGTTGGCGGTCATCATGTGTTCGCGGCGATCTTCGGTCCACTTCACCGGACGTCCGGCGAACTTGGCCGCAGCCGGAATCAGGTAATCCTCGGGGTAGAATTCGCCGCGCGATCCAAAACCGCCGCCGACATCGACCTCGATCAGGTCGACCGCATCGACGTTGAGGCCGAGCGCGGCCGCGAGCACACGGCGATTGTACCAGGCCGTCTTGGCCGCACCCCAGACCGTGAGCTTGCCCGCGTCAGCATTCCACTCTGCGACGAAGCCGCGCGGCTCCATGAACATCGCGGCGTGGCGCTGGATCTTGAAGGTCTCGCGGCGGGTGTAGTCGGCCGATGCGAAAGCGGCGTCGGCGTCGCCCTTGAAGGCTTTCCAGGTGATGGCGGCGTTGGAGCCGTGATCCTCGAACAGCACGGCGGGCATCGCCTCGGCCTGCTCGCGGCTGGTGATGGCCGGCAGCGTCTCGATATCGAGATCGATGAGATCGAGCGCATCCTCCGCGATGCCGGGCGTATCAGCCAGCACCACCGCGATGGGCTCGCCGACATAGCGCACCTTGCCATCGGCCAGCACCGGCTGATGAAACGGATCAAGCTGCGGCAGCGGCTGCAGACGCAGCGGAATCCGCGGCACCGCATTGCCGAGATCGGCGCCGACCAGCACATGGCGCACGCCGGGCAGCTGCATGGCGCGCGATGTGTCCACCGACCTGATGTTGCCATGGGCGACGGAACTGCGCAGGATCACCGCATAGAGCTGGCCCGGCCGGTTGACGTCGGCGACATAAATTCCCCGGCCGCGCAAAAATCGCAGATCCTCGGTGCGTTCGATCGGCTGGCCGATATAGGAATTGCGGACGCTCATGCTTTTTCCTTCTGAACCGCATAGAACTTGCGAGCGTCGAGAACCGCCTCGATGATCGGAACGTAGCCGGTGCAGCGGCACAGGTTTCCCGACAGCACGTCGCGGATGCGTTCCTCGTCGGCGTCGGGCTCGGCGGTCAGCAGTGCATGCGCCGTGGTGATGAAGCCCGGGGTGCAGAAGCCGCATTGCAGCGCATGGTGCTTGCGGAACGAGGCCTGCAGCGGCGACAGGTTGTCGCTGGACAATCCCTCCACGGTCACCACTTTGTCGCCATTGGCCTGCACCGCCAGCATCAGGCAGGCGCGAACCGCCTCGCCGTTCACCAGCACGGTGCACGCGCCGCAGACGCCGTGCTCGCAGCCGAGATGGGTGCCGGTCTTGCCGAGATTGTCGCGCAGGCAATCCGCCAGGCTGGTGCGCGCCTCGACGCTGGTGCCGACGGTTGCGCCGTTGAGTTCGAATTCGATCTGCATCTCTGTGACCCTGATGTTAGCCGGCGGACTGCGTCAGCCCGCGGGCCAGCAATGTCCCCACAAGTGCGCGACGATAGGCGGCGGGCGCGTGAATATCCGACGGCGGATCGATCTCCGCGCGTGCAGCCGCAGCGACGGCTGCAATGGTGTTGTCGTCGACGACGTTTCCGTTCAGCGCCGCTTCGGCAGCGCCGAGGCGGATCGGGCAGTCGGACACGCCGATCGCACCGATATGCGCGTTCTCGGCGCGGCCATTGCCGTCGAGATCGTAGAACAGCGCCACGCCCGCCATGGCGAAATCGCCCTTGCGGCGCGCGAATTCCTTGAACGCCCAGCGCCGCGCGGCGGGCCACGCCGGCAGATGAAGCTCAGTGAGGATCTCGTCGGCTTCCAGCGTCGTCTGCAGCGGCCCGGTGAAGAAGGCCGACGCCTTCTCGATCCGCGTGCCGCTGCTGCCGATGATGGTGAGCAGCGCGTCGCAGGTCAGCGCGACCCCCGGCATCTCCGCCGACGGATCGGCGTGGGCCAGCGAGCCGCCCACGGTGCCGCGGTTGCGGATCTGGTAATGCGCCACGTGGGTGACGGCTTCCGCGAGCAGCGGATGCGCCGTCAGCAGGCGCGCGTCGCCAGCAATGTCGCACCACCGGACCCTTGCGCCGAGATGCACGCCATCATCCGCAATGCGGATGATGTTGAGGTCGGGGATGTGCTTGAGGTCGACCAGAAACTCGGGAACGGCAAGCCTGAATGCCATCATCGGCATCAGGCTCTGGCCGCCGGAAATGATCTTGGCATTGCCGTTGCCCGCATGCAGGAGGCTGACGGCCTCCTCCAATGTCGCGGGAGATGCGTATTCGAAAGCGGACGGCTTCATATAGCCCCCATAAAGTAAAAAACTGCTGTAGCTCGAAGCCTGTTTAGAAGATGTCTTATGTTGACCGTCTAGTCAACTGACGGTTCTGCGGAGGTATTCGTTGCTGTGCCGCGCAGGCAACGCAACACAATATCCCGCCTTGAATTGATACCAGCCACGGTTCGCGCGCCGCCCTGATGTCGCCATACGCTACGCCGAAGCCGGCGTCCGCATTTCAGTTGACTATCTGGTCAACACAAAATAGGTTTTTTGGCGCCGGGCACAACGATCCGGCACGTCTTTGATTTTCGCAGGAGATTGACATGGCTACGGCGAGACACGCGCGCCCCAAGGAACTCGAGGGCGTGTCGATCGACACCATTTTTGAACGCTACATCGCACGTTTCGCCGATCGCAAGGCGGACTGGGCTGCGTTCGAGGACGCCAAGATCGAAGGCTTCAAGCGCGCGCAGCATCGCTTCATCGGCGCCGGCGGCTCCGGCAAGCATGGCGACTCCTCGGCGATTCCGCCCGGCAACTTCACGCTGTCCATCATGTATGTGCCCCCCGGCCAGGGCAACGCCGCCCACACCCATGAAGTCGAGGAAGTGTTCTTCGTGCTGCAGGGCTATCTCGACGTGTTCGTCGAGGACGAGGACGGCCGCCGCCTCACGCGCCGCCTCGGCCCCTGGGAATGCATCGCCTGCCCCGCCGGCGTCATCCACGGCTACCAGAACGACAGCCTCGAGCCGGTGTACTTCCAGGTCATGATCGGCCGCGGCAAGCCCGAGACCATGGGCTATGCCGACGAAGAACTGTTCAAGCGCCGCGGCGACCACCTCAAGTCCTGACCTTCAGTTTCCCGCGCGCACATCCGCGTGCGGGAAATACTCCGACAAGATGCGGGATGGCATCACGCCGTCTTGCGCGCGCGGCCCTTGCCCGTTGCGCCATATTGCAGATAGCCGAGCGTCAGATCCTCGATGTGCACGATCCGCGCCCTCATCTCGTCTTCGGTCGACAGCTTGCGGTCCAGTAGATAGGACAGCGTGTAGCGGTTCGACAGATAGTGATAGGCCAGCGCCGAGATCGAGATGTAGAGCTCGACCGGATCGACACCGGTTCGGAAATCTCCCGACTTCTCTCCCTCCTTCAGCAAATTTGAAATTTTGCCAATGAGCCCGCTGTAGCCGGCCTTGGTCAGCTTCGACTTGCGCAGGTGTTTTCCCCTGTGAAAGTTCTCCGAGTTCAGAAGCCCGATGAATTCTGGATTGTCGCGCCAGTACTTGAATGTGGAGCGCACCAGCTTGCGGATGCCGTCCGCCGGTGACGCGACGTCCAGCGGCCAGGTCATCTGGTAGGCGTGCATGCCCTGATACGCCTGCTCGAGCACCGAGATGAACAGTTTTTCCTTGCTGCCGAAATAGTGGTAGATCAGGTTCTTGCTGACCTTGCTCAGCCGCATGATGTCGTCGACGCGCGCGCCATCATATCCCTTGGCAGCAAATTCCTTCGTCGCAACATCGAGAATGCGCTGTCGCGCCTGGCTGCCGCCGGTCGCCGCGCTGGTGGTCGCCACCGCCTTGCTGCGCAACGTCGCGGCGCGCGGTCTTGCGGCAGGCTTGGCGCCCCTGGCCGGCGCGGCCTTCTTGCTGGTCGATTTTCCCCGGGCGGGCAGTCCGTCACGCATGATCTCGGCTTTCAACAGAATGAACGCGACTACCCTACGTTGCGTGCCGCGGTCGATCCAGTGCCCGCGCTGCGCCCTGCTCCGCAACCCACCGCTCTATGCCGCGTTCGTTCCACGGACGATCAGCTCGCGCCGGGCCGGATGCCGATGAACTTGATCTGCGACATCTCTTCCATGGCATACTCGACGCCTTCACGTCCGATGCCGCTTTGCTTAACGCCGCCGAACGGATACATGTCGAGCCGGAAGCGGCTGGCCTCGTTGATCCACAGCGAGCCGACCTCCATGTCGTCGGCGAAGCGCATCGCGTGGGCGAGACTCCTGGTGAACACCGCGCCCTGCAGGCCGAAGTCGGAATCATTGGCGAGTTCGACCGCCTGATCGGTGCCGTCGAACGCCGTCACCACCACGATCGGTCCGAACACCTCCTCGTTCCACAGCCGCGACTCCCGCGTCACGCCGGTCAGAACGCCCGGCGAAATGGTCGCGCCATTGCGTTCCGGCGCCAGCGCCAGCGTGGCGCCGCGTTCGACCGCATCGGCAACCATCCCCATCACACGCTCGGCGGCGCCGGCATGCACCATCGGCCCGACGTCGGTGGTGGCGTCCGAAGCGGCACCGACCTTCAGGGCGCGCGCCGCCGCCACGAACAGCGGCAGGAATTCGCCGAGCACCGCGCGGTCCACCAGCACGCGCTGTGCGGAGATGCACTGCTGGCCGCTGGCCTCGAAGCCGGCAGAGGCGATGCGCGACGCCGCCAGAGCGAGGTCGGCATCGGCGAGCACGATGTTGGCGGCGTTGGAGCCAAGCTCGGCAAGGAATTTTCTCGCGCCGGCGGCGCGCACCAGGTCGTTGCCGGCCGCGGTGCCGCCGGTGAAGGAGATCGCGGCGACCCCCGGATGCGACGCCAGCGCGATAGCGCTGTCCTTGTCGCCGGTCACCACGTTGAACAGTCCCTCCGGCCAGCCCGCCGCGACGAACAGTTCGGCGAGCCGCAAGGCGACGCGCGTGCCGGCAAAAGCCGGCTTCACCACGATCGCATTGCCGACGGCGATGGCCGGCGCCACCTTCTGCACCAGGAGGTTGATCGGCGCGTTGAACGGCGTGATGCCGGCGACGACGCCGTACGGCACGCGGCGGGTCATGCCGATCAGCCCGGCACCGGCCGCGGCCGCATCGAGCGACAGCACCTCGCCCCTCAGCTGCGGCGCAGCCGCGGCGCAGGCCTCGATGAACTCCGCGCCGCGGTTGGCCTCAAACCGCGCCATGCGGATCGGCTTGCCGACATCTTCCGAGACGAGGTCGGCCAGTTCCGCGGCGTTGTCGCGGATCGCCTTCGCCGCGGCCTTCAGCCAGGCGACGCGGGTGGCGAGCGGGGTCTTGCGATGCGCGCGGAATGTTTCGCCGGCGGACGTCACCGCGGCGTCGACGCCGTCCGGGCCAGCCTCGCCGATGCGGCCGATGACGCTGCCGTCCTGCGGACGCCTGAATTCGGTGTGGGATGTGGCGGCGACAGTCGCGCCGGGAATGAAGCTTGAGGCGGTGAACATCGGATCATTTCAAAATGGAGGATCGGACGACGGGAGTAATCCCGCCACAAGGATTAGTCGTCAGCAGGCAGGCCCTGCCCTTCGGCTTACATGGTGCCAGCTCCGGTGGCGCCGCTGGCGCGCTCGCGATAGGGCATGGCGAAATGCTCGAGCATCTCGATCACACCGAACAGGATGAGGCCGAGCAGCGTCAGCGCCAGCACGCCGGCGAACAGCAGCGGCGTGTTCATGTTGCCGTTGGCCACCATCAGCTGATAGCCCAGCCCGGAATCGCCGCCGACGAATTCGCCGACCACCGCGCCGACCACGGCCAGCGTGATCGAGATCTTGAGGCCGGCGAAGATCGACGGCAGCGCGTTGGGAAAGCGGATCAGCCGGAACGTTGCAAAACTGGAAAGGCCCATCGAGCGCGCCAGAAAGATCTTTTCGTGCTCGATAGCGCTGAGGCCCATCACCGTGTTGATCACGATCGGGAAGAAAGCGATCAGGAACGCGATCAGGATCTTTGGCAGAAGCCCGAAGCCGAACCACACCACGAACAGAGGCGCGATGGCGACCTTCGGCATCGCCTGGGTCGACACCAGCAGCGGATAGACCGACTTGGCGAACACCGGCCAGTGAAAGATTCCCAACGCCAGCGGAATCCCGATCATGATGCTGAGCAGATAGCCGAGCACGATCTCTACCGATGTCACCCAGGATTCGCGCAGCAGCAGCGACGCGTTGTCGATGCTGGCCCTGATGATCTGGCTCGGCGCCGGAAACAGGTAGGTCGGAATCTTGAAGAAATCCGCCGCGACCTCCCACGCCAGCAGCAGGAATCCCGTCACCAGGATCGGCGAGACGATCTCGGTGCGCCGGTCGCGGGAGCGCTTGCGCCTGCTCTCGCTCTGGACGCGGCGCTCGACCTGCTCGATGGATGTCTGTTCGAGTGCCACCGCAGCTGGCATGACGGGCTCCTGCATCAATGCTCCCGCAGCACGCCGCGGGCGAGAAAGATTTCGAGAATTTCACGGCTGTAGGCGGCGAATTTCGGCGACTCGCGCATCGCCAGCGTGCGCGGGCGCGGCAGGTCGATGTCGATGACCTTGTCGATCTTGCCCGGTCGCGGCGTCATCACGATCACCCGGTCCGACAGGAACACGGCTTCGGCGATGCTGTGCGTCACGAACAGGATCGACACGCTGCGCCTGCTGCAGATGTCCTGCAGATCGAGCACCAACTGGTCGCGCGTCAAGGCATCGAGCGCGCCAAACGGCTCGTCCATCAGCAGGTGCGAGGGGTCGTGCAGCAGGGCGCGGCAGATCGAGACGCGCTGGCGCATGCCGCCGGATAGCGACTTGGGATACTTGTTCTCGAAGCCGCCGAGACCAACCGCAGCCAGCAGTTCCCGCGCGCGAATTTCTGCCGCCGCGAGATCCATCCCGCGGGCTTCCGCCTGCAGCATGACGTTCTCGAGCACCGTT
>JAQGKA010000641.1 GCA_028290355.1 Tardiphaga sp.
CCGCCGGTGCCGCCACGCTCGCCGCCGCGTCGCCGTTTCGGTCCCCCGCGATTGCGCAGAATGCGCCGCTCAAAGTCGGCATGATGCTGCCCTATACCGGGACCTACGCAAAACTCGGCCAGTTCATCGACGACGGCTTCCGACTGTATGTGGAGCAGAAGGGCGGCAAGCTCGGCGGTCGCGCCATTTCCTTCGTCCAGGTGGACGATGAATCAAAGCCCGAGGCCGCCACCGACAACATGAACCGGCTGGTCGGCCGCGAGAAGGTCGATGTCGTTGTCGGTACCGTGCACTCTGGCGTCGCGATGGCGATGGTCAAGGTCGCACGCGACACCAATACACTTCTGATCATTCCCAATGCCGGCGCCAACGATGCAACTGGCCCGGCCTGCGCACCGAACATCTTCCGCACCTCGTTCTCGAACTGGCAAAGCACTTATCCGATGGGCAAGGTGATGGCTGATGCCGGCATCAAGAACGTCGTTACCATCACCTGGCGCTACACCGCGGGTGCGGAAATGGTCGGGGCGTTCGCGGAAAACTTCACCAAGAATGGCGGCAAGATCATCGCGGATTTGACGGTGCCGTTTCCCGAGGTCGAATTCCAGGCGCTGATCACCCAGATCGCGACCCTGAAGCCGGACGCGGTGTTCAGCTTCTTCGCAGGCGGCGGAGCGGTGAAATTCGTCAAGGATTATGCAGCGGCCGGACTCAACAAGACCATTCCATTGTATGGCGCGGGCTTCCTTACTGACGGCACCATCGAGGCCCAGGGCGAAGCCGCAAACGGCATCAAGACCACGCTACATTATGCCGACAACCTCGACAATCCGGCCAACCTTGCGTTCCTCAAGGCCTTCAAGAACAAGACCGGCAAGGACGGCGATATCTATGCGGTGCAGGGCTACGATGGGGCGGCATTGCTGGACATCGGATTGAGCGCCGTCGGCGGCGATTTCACCGCCCGCGACAAGATGCTCGCGGCAATGGGCGCCGCCAAGATCGACAGCCCGCGTGGACCGCTCTCGTTCAACAAGGCGCACAACCCGATTCAGAACATCTACCTTCGCGAGGTACGCAACGGCCGCAATGAACTGGTCTCGGTGGCGCAGACCGCCGTCGACGATCCCGCGCGCGGCTGCAAGATTTCATAGGCCGCCCCGCGTCGGGCGAGTTGGATCGTATCGATGGACCTCATCACGGTAAGCGTTCAACTCCTGAACGCCGTTCAGTACGGAACGGTCCTGTTTCTGGTGGCGAGCGGTCTCACGCTGGTGTTCGGCATTCTCGGTGTGATCAATCTTGCCCACGGTGCCTTCTACATGCTGGGCGCCTACCTCGCGTACTGGATCGCGCTGATGACGGGGAGCTTTGCCCTGGCGATGCTGGGCGGCGTCCTTATCGCTTTTATCGTCGGGATGTTGCTGGAGACCGTGTTCGTGCGGCTGCTGTATGGCCGGGACCATCTGGCGCAGGTGCTGCTCAGCTTCGGCCTGATCCTGGTCATCGATGAAATCAGGCAGTTGCTGTTTGGAAAGGACGTTCACGCGGTAGCGCCGCCGGCGTGGCTGGCGGGGTCGATCCAGCTCACGGACAATCTGTCCTATCCAGTCTACCGGCTCGCGATCTGCGTGTTCTGTCTCATGGTGGCGGCTGCGATATTTTTCGTTATCACGCGGACGAAGATCGGCATGATCGTGCGCGCCGGCGCGGAAAATCGCGAAATGGCTCGCGTGCTCGGGATCAAGTTCGACCGCGTCAACCGCTATGTCTTTGCCGTCGGCATTGCTTTGGCCGCGCTCGGGGGGATCGTTATTGCGCCGATCTCCACGGTATTTCCCGGCATGGGGGATGGCATGCTGATCCTGTCCTTCGTTGTCGTCGTGCTCGGCGGCATCGGCTCGGTGGCGGGTGCGGCCGTCGGCGCGCTGCTGATCGGGCTGACGGACACGTTCGGCAAGGTATTTTTCCCGAGCGTGTCGAGCATCCTGATTTACGTGTTGATGGCGGCGGTCCTGTTGTGGCGGCCCAGCGGAATTCTAGGGCGTCGGGATGTTTGAAATGAACGCGACCCGCCTGCGCGTCTGGCTTTTTACCCTCGCATGCCTGATCGCCGCGATCGCGCTGCCGTTTCTCGCACCGACCTACTACGTCCAGTTTTTCGCCAAGGCGCTGATCATGGGCATGCTGGCGATGGCGCTGAATCTCGTCGTCGGCCACGGCGGACTGGTCAGCCTTTGCCATGCGGCGTTCTTCGGTCTTGCCGGTTACGTGCTCGCGCTGTTGTCGCCGCGCTACGACGCCGCGTCGCTGCTCACGACGTTTCCGCTCGCAGTGTTGTCCTCCGCCGCCGCGGGGCTGGTGATTGGCGCCCTCGCGCTGCGCACCCGCGGCATCTATTTCATCATGGTGACGCTGGCGTTCGGCGAGATGCTGTTCTTCTTCTTCCACGACACAAAAGTCGCTGGCGGATCGGACGGCATCTTTATCAACGTCAGGCCGGAGATCGCCGTTGCGGGCCGACAGTTGCTCGATCTTGACAAGCCCATCACTTTTTATTTTTTCGTTTTGGCCTGTCTGGTCGGCGTCGTTGCGCTGCTCACGATGGTGGTCCGCTCGCCGTTCGGTCATGCTCTGGCGGCCGCCCGCGACAACGAGCGGCGGGCGCGCTCGCTTGGTTTTCCGATCTTCCGGATTCGCCTGATCGCATTCGCTCTGTCCGGCGGGTTGGCCGGTGTCGCAGGCTATCTTGCGGCGGCGCAGTTCGGCTTCGTCGCTCCGCAGATGCTCGGCTGGCACCAGTCGGCGACGGTGCTGGTCATGGTGCTGATCGGCGGCTTGCGGTCGGTTACAGGGCCTTTGGTGGGCGCTCTGGTATTGATCGGCCTGGAGGAGGTGCTGAAAGCGCATCTCGACAACTGGAAGCTCGCGGAAGGCCTGATCATCATCGGTATCGTTGTCATGCTGCCAAACGGCATCAGGCAGATCTGGCCCATGATCTTTGGATCGTCGCCGGAAGTGCCGGTCGACGCAGGCCGCGCAGAAGCCGAACATGCTGTCGCGGAGGCCAGACATGCATGAAATCGCACTCCGGGCCGAATGCTTGCAAAAGCGCTTCGGCGGCCTTGCTGCCGTCCGCGATGTTTCGATCGACGTTCATGTCGGTGAGATCCATGCGGTGATCGGTCCCAACGGTGCTGGCAAGTCGACCCTGATCAATCTCCTGTCCGGCGAGCTGTTCGCCAATGCCGGCGAGATCCTGTTGGGTGCCACGAATATCACGGCCTTCGCGCCGGATCGTCGCGCGCGCGCAGGCCTCGGCCGCGCCTATCAAAAGACCACGATCTTCCCGAAGTTCAGCGTTCACGAAAACGTCCGGCTCGCGGCCCAGGCGCGTTCGTCCGCGCCGCTGCGGATGTTCGGCGGCGTGCAGTCCGATACCGAATGCCACCGACGCGCGGCCGATGCCATCGGCAACGCCGGATTGTCCGGACGGTCACAGGTTATCGCCGATCGGCTCAGCCATGGTGAACAGCGGCAGCTTGAGATCGCGATGGTGCTGGCGACCGACCCGCGCATTATCCTGCTCGACGAACCGTTGGCGGGCATGGGGCAATCGGAGGCCCGCGAGATCATCGCGCTGATCGCGTCCCTGAAAATCGGGCGCGCCGTGCTGATTGTTGAGCATGACATGGACGCGGTATTCGAACTCGCCGATCGTCTCACCGTGATGCAGGACGGCGGCGTCATTGCCACGGGTCTGCCGCAAGAGGTTCGCACCCATCCGGCAGTGCGCGCGGCCTATCTGGGCAACTATGGAGACGTCGCGTGACCGCGCTGCTTGAGGTGGAACGGCTTGAGGCGTTTTATGGCGCCAGCCAGATCCTGCACGGCATTGACCTGAAATTTGCGCGCGGCGAGCAGGTAGCGTTGATTGGCCGCAACGGCATGGGCAAGACGACGCTGCTGCGCTCGCTGATGGGATTGCTGCCCGGCTGCCGCGGAACGCTCCGCTTTCATGGTCGGGATATCCGCAATGTCGCCCCCGAGACCATCGCACGCTCGGGCCTTGCCCTGGTCCCGGAGGGCAGGGGCATTTTCGGCTCGCTGTCCGTCATCGAGAACCTGGTGATGGCGGCGCGGATAGGTAGTGACGGCCGCTGTGCGTGGACCTTGCCGAAGATATTCGAACTGTTTCCGCGCCTGCATGCCCGCCGCAACAATGGCGGGCATCAATTGTCCGGCGGCGAGCAGCAGATGCTGACCATTGGCCGTGCGTTGATGACCAATCCCGACATGATCATGATCGACGAGGCGACCGAGGGACTGGCGCCCTTGGTGGCGCAGTCGATCTGGCAGACGCTCGGCGTCATCCGCGGTGAAGGCATCGCAACGATTGTCGTCGACAAGGATTTTCGCAGCTTGTCCGGTGTCGCCGACCGCATGGTGCTGTTGTCGAAAGGCAGCATCGTGTTCGACGGGCCGCCCGCCGCGCTTGCCATGCAGCCGGAACTACTTGAACGTCATCTCGGGGTATGAAGCCAACTACATCGCGACGATGGCGAGCGCTTCGTCGTTTGCCGCCAGGATATTTCGCGCCAGCGGCTCCGGCCACTGCACCACCAGACGGCCGAACAGGTCGTCGAGGCCTGTTTGCTCGATCGCATCGTAGAAGCAGGGTGCTGCTGCGCGCGCGATGAAACTGTGCAGCAGATGCGCAGCGTCATAGTCGTAGACGATGTCGCCGGGGACGTTGCCCTGCCGCCTAAGCAGGAAGGTACGCAGGCTGGTCAGCCGTGCCTGTCCGTCGTCCATCGCCGCAAATGACAGCACCAATGCCTGGTGCGCGATCTGCGGGCCATCCTGCATCCGGTCATACATCGGCAGCGCATTGGCGCTGATGACGTCGGCGATGCTACGGAAGTCCACGGAGACGTCGTCCGGATGCAAAGTATTGCGGATTGCGATCATGTCGGTGGGATCGAAGCCGCGCGCGCTCAGCAGTTCGCTCAATGTCACGATGCAGCGCTGCGCAGACCGAAGGCCTGGGCGTCGTTGTGAAGCACGCGCGCCACGGTATTAATAAGCTGCGCCGCGGCCTTGTCCTTGCTGAGCCCAGCGGTATCGACGACGGTCGATGCCCGCGCGTACAGCGGCTCGCGGCTCAGCAGGATCGTTCGCAGCTCCTGCATCGCCGAACGGTCGTCGGCCATCGGACGCAAGTCGCCCTGGCGCCGGACCCGCGCCATGTGTTCTTCGGGTTTCGCCTTCAGCCAGATTGTATAGAACGACGACAGCACGCGGTCGAAGGTCAGAGGCTCGGACACGATGCCTCCGCCGGTGGCGAGAACCATCAACTCCTTGCGCCCGAGCAGATTGTTCAATGCCGTCTGCTCCATGCGCCGAAAACCTTCTTGGCCGTAGAGCGCGATGATCTCGGCGATCGACAGCCCGTTTTGCTGTTCGATTTCCTTGTTGAGCTCGACGAAGGTCCAGCCAATCTTGTCGGCCAGCAATTTGCCGAGCGTCGATTTGCCGGCGCCGCGGAGGCCGATCAGCGCGATGCCATTGAACGATGGGCGATGCTGGAATGCGCCGTTGCCGTGTCCGGCAAGCACGTCCTTGGCGTGAGCGATCTGGTTCGGCGTCGCCTTGCGCACCAGGTCGCGGATCACCGGCCATTCTGGTGCCAGTTCTCCCGCTGGTATCAAGTCTTCGAGATGTGCGCCCATGGCGTTCGAGACGCGGCGCAGCAGCACGATGGAAACATTGCCCTTGCCGCCTTCCAGCTGCGCGATGTAGCGCTCGGAAATTCCGGACACTTTCGCCAGCACCTTTCGCGACATGCCGCGCAGGGCCCGCATCGTGCGGACACTCTGTCCGAGTTGCTCGAGGAAATCAGCTTCTGGATCGGGCTGTTCGGTCATTCTGAGACAGGACTCGGAAGAGGAATTCGGAATAATAGTGCCGATAATGATTGACAGCAAGCAGGTCCAGTGACCTTATATGAATTATAATTCAAAGAAGATCATAGGGAGGCGAACCGTGAGCAACGGTCCTGGGAGAACCCAAGATGGTGCGTCCGCATCATGAGCGGGGCGTTCGATTCTTACAATGCGGTGACCTGGCTCCTCGATCGCAATGTCGATGAGGGCCGCAGCGGCAAGCTTGCCTTCACCGATACCGTGTCCGAACTGAGCTATGGCGAACTCCAGGCGAAGAGCTGCCAGCTTGCGAATCTGCTGAAGCGGCTCGGCGTGCGGCGCGAAGAGCGCGTCGCGATGATCATGCTCGACACCGTTGATTTCCCGGTGGTGTTCCTCGGCGCGATGCGTGCGGGCATCGTTCCTGTGCCGCTGAACACGCTGCTGACCGCAGAACAATACGCCTATGTGCTGGCGGACTGTCGGGCGCGCGTGCTGTTCATTTCGGGCGCGTTGCTGCCAGCGGTGCGAGACGTGCTTGGGCGGATGTCTGATCTCGAACATGTCATCGTCGTCGGCGGTAGCGATGCCGCAGGCTATAAGCGCCTGGCAAACGAAATCGCCGAAGAGAGCGTGACGTTCAAGACGGCCGCGACCCATCCGGACGAGCCGGCATTCTGGCTCTATTCGTCGGGATCGACCGGGATGCCGAAAGGTGTGCGGCATCTTCATGCAAGTCTTGAGGCTACCGCCCAGACCTATGCCAGGCAAGTCCTCGGCATTCGCGAGGACGATGTCGGGCTCTCCGCGGCAAAGCTGTTCTTTGCCTATGGCCTCGGTAACGCCTTGACGTTTCCCATGTCTGTCGGTGCCACGACAATCCTGAATTCCGAACGTCCCACGCCGGCCACCATGTTCGGCCTGATGCGCCGCTATGAACCCAGCATCTTCTTCGGCGTGCCGACGCTGTTCGCAGCTATGCTGAACGACGAGGGGTTCAAGAGCGAACCACGTTTTCAGCGGCTGCGGGTTTGCACCTCTGCCGGCGAAGCGCTTCCGGAATCCGTCGGCAATAGCTGGAAGAGCCGATTCGGCGTCGACATTCTCGACGGCGTCGGATCGACAGAGCTGCTGCACATCTTTCTCTCGAACGCGCCGAATGACATCAAATACGGAACGTCCGGTCGACCGGTGCCGGGATATCGCGTGCGTCTCGTCGACGAGGCCGGCGCGGATATCGCCGACGGCGAGGTAGGCGAGTTGCTCGTCGATGCACCGTCGGCTGGAGAGGGATACTGGAATCAGCGCAGCAAGACTCGCCGGACGTTTGAGGGGCACTGGACGCGTACGGGCGACAAGTACATCCGCGACGCCGACGGTCGTTATACATTCTGCGGCCGCGCCGACGACATGTTCAAGGTATCCGGCATCTGGGTCTCGCCGTTCGAAGTCGAAAGCGCCCTGATCACCCATCCTGCCGTCCTCGAAGCGGCCGTCGTGCCGGAGGCTGATCCGGAAGGCCTTTTGAAGCCGAAGGCGTTCGTGGTGCTCAGGCCGGAGGCCGTCGTGGACGGCCTCCGCGAGTCGTTGAAAGAGCACGTCAAGCAGAAGATCGGGCCGTGGAAATATCCGCGCTGGATTGAAGTTGTCGATGCCCTGCCCAAGACCGCGACCGGGAAAATTCAACGCTTCAAATTGCGCGACGGAGCCGCCGTCTAGCTTCAAACGATGGAATGAAGATATGAGCACCCTGCAATCCTCTGGCTTTCTCACCATCGGCTCGTCCGAGCTGGAATACCGCATGATTGGCCCGACGCCCGATGTCGCGCCGACCATCGTGCTGCTGCATGAAGGTCTGGGCTCGGCGGCGCTGTGGGGCGACTTCCCGGAGAAGCTGCAGGCCGCCACGGGTGCCGGCGTTTTCGTCTATTCCCGCGCCGGTTACGGCGCCTCGAGCCCGACCCCGCTGCCGCGCCCGCTCGACTACATGCATGTCGAAGCCCTTGAGGTGCTCCCGCGTCTGCTCGACGCTATCGGCTTTCGCCGCGGCTTGCTGATCGGCCATTCCGATGGCGCGTCGATCGCGGCGATCTATGCCGGCGGCATTCAGGACCATCGCATCCGCGGGCTCGCGATGATCGCGCCGCATTTTGTCGTTGAGGAAATCTCGGTCAGCTCGATTGCGGATATCAAGCTGGCCTACGAGCAAGGCAATCTGAAAGAAAAGCTCGGGCGCTGGCACAAGGATGTCGACAATGCGTTCTATGGCTGGAACGGCGCGTGGCTGGATCCGAAATTCCGCGATTGGGATATTTCGGACTATCTCGCTTACGTCCGCGTGCCCGTCCAGATCGTGCAAGGCGCCGATGATCACTACGGAACGGTGAAGCAAATCGAGATTGCCGAAGCCGAGTGTTACTGTCCCGTCGAGGTCGAGATCATCAGTGGCGCTGCGCATTCGCCACATCGCGAAGCGCCGGATGCTACTCTGAAAGCCGTTACGGATTTTGCCGATCGCATCCTGCGCTTCCATGGCGAGGGCGTTCTGCGCGCGGCCTGACGGAAGAATGGTCGTGCAAGCCCATCGCGATCTTGCGTTGCCACGCTGGGCCTATGTTCCCGGGAAGCAGCCTGCGGCCGATCACGATGCGCTCGAACGCGCGAAAGCTCTGGTGCCGGTCCGTTACGATGGTTTTGTCCCGGCATCCGATCCGGCCCTTCGCTACGGCCTTGCATTGAACGACGGCGGATTCTTCTGGGAAGCGCATGAGATCCTCGAAGCGATCTGGAAGGTGGCGCCGCAGGGCGGGCGTGACCGGATACTGCTTCGGGCCTGCATCCAGGTGGCCAACGCCAATCTCAAGATGAAGATGGACAGGTCCCGTGCGGCGCTGCGGCTGTTGCGGGATGCTGCAATGGAGCTGGACGAAGTCGCAATCCGCGCGCGTAGCGGCGCGTCCATCGGCTTCGCCGGCACCTTCGCGGTGGACAACCTGAAATTCTCCATTCGCGAACGGCTGACGAAAGAACGCCGCGATACAGGACCGATTTGCCTCGCAGTAACATGAAGCAAAATGCATCTTTTCCGGAGTTAAGGCTGGACTAGTTCAAAATCATGCATTATTGTGCATATAAGGAAAAGCGCTCCAGGCGCAGCTGACAAAGGGTGGATTCATGGCCGGTGAGCATCGCGTTCTCTCGAACGGCGCCAAACATATCGACTTTCAGACCGATCCTTCGCGCTACCGGCATTGGAAACTCGCTGTTGACGGCGATGTTGCGACACTG
>JAQGKA010000030.1 GCA_028290355.1 Tardiphaga sp.
GCCAGCGATCCGTCCTCGCCGCGCGCATGCATGGCAACGAGGCGGGCGCGCTGCGCGTCGCCGATCTTGAAGCCGGTGTCGGTCATGCCCAGCGGCGCGAATAGCTGGTCGCGCAGATAGGCGTCGAGCCTGACGCCGCTGATCGCCTCGACCGCCTTGCCGACGAAATCGATATTGATGCCGTATTCCCAGCGCATGCCGGGATCGGTCATCAGGGGCACCTTCAGCGCGGCGTTCTTGCAGGTGGTGGCCGCCGGCGTGCCGGTCTTGTCGAGATATTGCAGCATGTCGCCGTTCCACATGTTGTAGGCGAAGCCGGCGGTGTGGGTCATGAGGTGGCGCAGGGTGATCGGGTGGCGCGCCGGCCGCAGTTTTGGCGCGCCGTCGGCGCCGAAGCCCTCCAGCACCTGCGGCGCCGCCAGGTCCGGCAGCACTTTTCCGATCGGTTCGTCCAGCGATAGCTTGCCCTGCTCGACCAGCTGCATCGCCGCGGCCGCGGTGATTGCCTTGGTCATCGAGGCGATCCAGAACACGCTGTCCGCGGTCATCGCGGTATCTTTGGCGGTATCTTTGGACAGGTCGCGCTTCCCGAACGCGCCCTGATAGATCACCGCGTTGCTGGTCGCGGCCATCGCGACCACGCCGGGGATGTCTTTGGCGTCGCTGGGCTGACGCAAGGTCTGCTCGATTTGGCTCTCGTTCTGCATGGGGCCTCCCGCTTTTTTGAATTTCGCAATCCTCCTTCGGGGAGTTGAAGCGGGCAAGAAAGATCGTTATTGCGGTGCGATGGGATGAACCGGACGACGCTATCCACGACAAATGGATGACCGGCATTTTTTGGCAAAAATGGATAGGTTTCGACAAGCAATGTCGGTGTCCAAGACCGACATCGTCAACCATATCCAAGGTCGCGTCGCATGCGAACCTGGACCGTGGAACGATTCGTCCACATCCGTGTTCAAAATTCGACGGCATTTAGGCGTGGGCACCTGGGCGTGCAGAGCTCGACCAAACTGGTGAAGCAGGACCCAGCAGGAGTTGCGGAGACCGACGATGATCGCGAACTGGAGCGAATGGAAGCGTTACCCCCGGGCATCGCGCGACGAGAATATCGAAGCGCCGATCAGCCCCGGCATTTATGAAGTCCGCCATGCGGCGTCGGGCGCGCTGTTCGCCTTCGATGCCGCGGACAACCTTGCCCAGGCGCTGGCGAAAATTTCTGCGCCGCCGAAATCGCTGACCTCGTGGTTCGGCCGCCGTGAGGCCGCGATGCTGCCCGATCTGGAATACCGCACCTTCTCGACCACGACTCGAGCCAACGCCCGGATTGCTGCGGCGCGGATGATCGACCGCCGCGAAACCTATATGCGCGGCGCGGCCTGACGCCGCGCTGGCGATAGCTGGTATTCGCTGCAAGACGGCGTAATCCGGCCTATACTCCTCTACAAGTCCGCGACACTTCCGGAGGAGAAATGCCCATGTCACCGACCGCCGCCGCACGCCAGTCATCCACCACGTCCTCATTGCGCGACCGCCTGAAAGACCCCTCGCTGCTGCGCGAGCAGTGCTACATCGACGGCGCCTGGACCGGCACCGGCGCCACGGTGGTCACCAATCCCGTCAACGGCGTCGAGCTCGCCAAGGTGCCGAACATGAGCACCGCCGAAGCCACGCAGGCGGTCGAAGCCGCCGAGCGCGCGTTTCCGCTGTGGGCCAAGCAGACCGCCAAGCAGCGCTCCAACATCCTGCGCAAATGGTTCGAGCTGATCATCGCCAACCGCGAGGATCTGGCGCTGATCCTGACCTCGGAGCAGGGCAAGCCGCTCGCCGAGGCGCTGGGCGAAGTCGACATCGGCGCCGCCTATATCGAATTCTTCGCCGAGGAAGCCCGCCGGGTCTATGGCGAAACCATTCCGACCCAGCGGCCGGATGCGCGGCTGCTGGCGATCAAGCAGCCGATCGGCGTCTGCGGCGCCATCACGCCGTGGAATTTTCCGAACTCCATGATCACCCGCAAAGTCTCGCCGGCACTGGCCGCCGGCTGCACCGTGGTGCTGAAGCCCGCCAACGAGACGCCGCTGTCGGCGCTGGCACTGGTGGAACTGGCCGAACGCGCCGGCGTGCCGAAGGGCGCGCTCAACATCATCACCGGCAAGGCGTCGGAAATCGGCAAGGTGCTGTGCGAGCATCCCGCCGTGCGTTTCGTCGGCTTCACCGGCTCCACCGAAGTCGGCAAGATCCTGTATCGCCAGGCCTCGGTGGGCGTGAAGAAGCTCGGCCTCGAACTCGGCGGCAATGCGCCGTTCGTGGTGTTCGACGACGCCGATGTCGATGCCGCCGTCGAAGGCGCGATGGTGTCGAAATATCGCAACATGGGCCAGACCTGCGTCTGCGCCAACCGGCTCTACGCGCAGGACGGCATCTACGACCAGTTCGTCGAAAAACTGTCGAAGAAGGTAGCGGCGATGAAGATCGGCGACGGCACCGAGGCCGGCGTGACCCAGGGGCCGCTGATCAACATGGAAGCGATCGAGAAGATCGAGCGGCACATTGCGGATGCGGTCAAGGGTGGCGCCAAGATCGTCACCGGCGGCAAGCGCCATGCGCTGGGCGGCACCTTCTTCGAGCCCACCGTACTCTCCAACGTGAAGTCCGACGCGCTGGTGTCGCAGGAAGAAACCTTCGGCCCGCTGGCGCCGGTGTTCCGCTTCAAGGATGAGGCCGACGTGATTGCGATGTGCAACGCCTCGCCGTTCGGCCTGGCGTCGTACTTCTACTCGCGCGATCTCGGCCGGGTCTGGCGCGTCGCGGAAGCGTTGGAGTCCGGCATGGTCGGCGTCAACACCGGCCTGATCACCACGGAAGTCGCGCCGTTCGGCGGCGTCAAGGAATCCGGCCTCGGCCGCGAAGGCTCGCATCACGGCATGGAAGAATATGTCGAGATCAAATACGTGATGATGGCGGGGATCTGAGCGACTTCGCCGGCGCCTTTCTTCCTTCTTCCCTGCGCGAAGCGAAGCTTCGTTAGGTGGGAGAAGGTGGCGCGGACCAACGGGTCGGCGCAAGGCGCCGCCCGATGACAGGCTCCGTCCGCGACGGATGAGGGGGGCTTCTTCGGAGCGCACCACTACCCCTCACCCGGCCGCGCTGGCGCGCGTCCACCCTCTCCCACAAGGGGAGAGGGGACGATAAGCTATCTCCGCAGCACCGCGATCATCCGGCTGGCAAAGGCAAGCCGCTCTGCCATCACCGAGACGAAATAGGTTAGCAGCTTCTGGCTCAGCGCGGCGTGGTTCAGCTTGATGTCCTCGAACGCCGCGGCGCGCAGCACGTAGAGCACGCTGGCGATTTCCGCCTGGATGGTGGCGCTGCGCGGCGCGTCGGCGACCAGGCCCATTTCGCCCACGGTCGTATAGCGTCCGAGACTGCGCACCCGCGTCAGCTGTCCATCGCCGGCAGGAACCATAATGCCGACGCGGCCGTCGAGGATGAAATGCATCGAATCCGCGGCATCGCCGGCATGAACGATGATCTCGCCGGCCCCGACCTCGACGCGCTGGCAGCGCCGCACCAGCTCATCGGCATCGTCGGCGGTGCGCAGGATTTTCGTGAACCAGTCGCGCAGGCCGTCTTCCTCCTGCGCCAGCCCGCGGTGCCGGGCGATCACCTCGTTTTCGCACCACTCCAGCGCGCGATCCAGTTCTCCAACTACATTGACGTCATCGCCGATGAATTGGCTGGTGCGCAAATTTCGTTCGGCCGACGCGTGAAGATTGGCGAGCACTAGCCGGATGCCGCGCTCGTGCGCGGTCCGCTTGATCTGGGCGAAGCTGTGCGCCGCGGACGAATCGATGCCGGTCACCAGCCTGAAATCGAATACCAGATACCGGCATTCGGGATTGCGCCGCAGCAGGGACTTGACGTGCTGATACAGCCGGTTGGCAGAGCCGAAGAACAGATAGCTCTGCAGGTTGAGGCCCTGGATTTCGCGCCCATGCGCGGCGAGCGCCCGCTGATCGTCCAGCGACCGGTCCAGCGAGCTGCGATATTCCGACCCGTCGAACCCGTATTTGATGGAGCTGACGCGCGACACGCTCAGGGCGAAGGTGGTGCAACCGATCACGACGCCGATCAGCACCCCGGCGACGAAACCCCATTGGATGATGATCACGATGATCGACAGCAGCGAGAGGTAATCGAGCGTCGATAGCCGCCGCCGCGATTCGATGATCCAGCGATGCAGCTGCTCCATGCCAAGATAGAGCAGCAGTCCGCCGAGCACGAATTTCGGCATGTAGCCGAGCAAGGCGGGATCGACCACCAGCATGCCAGCCGAAATGGCCGCGACGGTCAGGCCGGACAGGCGGCCGGTGGCGCCGCTGTTGAAATTCAGCATGGTGCGGCTGATCGAGGTGCAGCTGGCGTAGCCGCCCAAGGCGCCGATGATGATGTTGGCGGCGCCGGTGGCGTTGAGCTCGCGCTCCAGGTTGGCCTCGCGATGGGTCGCGACCTCGACGCCGGTGGTATTGAACAAGGTGCTGATAGCAGTAACGAAGATCACGGCGATGAAGTTGCCGATCATCCCCGGCAGCGCCTCCCACGGATAGCGTGCCGCGCCGATGAACTCCCAGGGGAGCGTCAAAGTGGCTTTCGGCAGCGTCGCGAAAGTCCACCCCATTGCCTGCGCGTCGGCGATCGACACGCCCCCGATCCAAAAGCAGATATGGGTGGCGACGACGCCGGCGACCAGAATCGCCGGCAATGCCAGCGGGTTACGGGAGCGATGCCAGATCAGATAGATCGTCAACGCCAGCGCGGAGGCGGCCAGCAGTTCGTAGAGCGTCATGGCATTGGCAAAGTTGGCCAACGCTGCAAACTGAAGTTTCTGGCCGGTGATGACCTGAATCGCGCCGGCCACGATCAGGCAGGCGGTGGCGCCGAGGAACCCGCCGATCACCGGATAGGGCACGTAGCGGATCGCGCGACCCATCCGGCTGAGGCCGAAGCCGCACAGCACGATGCCGGTGACGACGGTGGCGGCCGACAGCGTGATCAGGACCGGACCGAGCAAGGCAGCCGAGGGATCGGCCGCGACCATGTGCTCGACCAGCGCCGCTGACAGGATAGCGGTCACCGCGGCGGTCGAACTCTCAGGCCCGGCGACCGCAAAGGGGAAGGAGCTGCCGAGCGCAATCACGGCGGCCGCGATGGCGGCGGAAATGAAGGTCGCGGCTACGCCATAGGGCAGCAACGGCGCCAGCGGCCCCGCAAAGATCAGCACCGCATAGGACAGGCCGAAGGTGACGGTAAGCACGCTGGCGACGGTGCCGGCGAACACATCATTGCGCCACGCGGCAAGCTTTGGGGCGAGAGTGGATGAATCAGCCACGCGCGGACCTGTCCGCGATGGCGGAAGAGCTTGGGCTGAGCACTGAATGGTTCACGCGCAAAACCTGTCGAGGCATTGCGCGACAGGCACAATCGCCACCGTCTCTGGTAGACGACGGTGGCGCGTTCAGACAACAGGAATTTTAGGATTTCGGTTTCAAAGCTAGAAACTTGCGGCGTGCGTTCCGGCGCGGCTACGACTTCACCCCTCCCCGTCTCGCGAAGCTTCGCTTCGTGCGGCGGGGCGAGGGATGACGAGCCCGTGGCTCTTACGAAACCACCAGCTCCGCGCCGGTCAGGCGTCGATACGCTTCGAGGTAGCGCTTGCTGGTCGCCTCGATGACGCTGGCGGGCAGCGGCGGCGGCGGGGCTTCGCCGTTCCAGCGGCCGGCGCGGCGCTCGATGTCGAGATAATCGCGCAGCGGCTGCTTGTCGAAGCTCGGCTGCGGCTGACCGGTCTTGTAGACGTCCGCCGCCCAGAACCGCGAACTGTCGGGGGTCATCACCTCGTCGATCAGGATGATCCGGCCATCGGCCTCGCGGCCGAATTCGAACTTGGTGTCGGCAATGATGATGCCCTGCTCGCGGGCGATCTCCTCGCCCTGGGTGTAGACCGCGCGGGTCATGCTCTCCAGCGTGTAGGTCGTCTCCTCGCCAAGGATCTCGCGCATCTTCGCGATGGTGATGTTCTCGTCGTGGCCGGTCTCGGCCTTGGTGGCCGGGCTGAAGATCGACGGCTCCAGCTTCTCGCTTTCAAGCAGGCCGCTGGCGAGTTTCTCGCCGGCCAGCGTGCCCTGCGCAGCATATTCCTTCCACGCCGAACCCGACAGATAGCCGCGGATCACGCATTCGATCGGAAACACCGTGGTGCGCCGGCACAGCATGGCGCGGCCGGCCAGCGAGGCGCGATGGCCCTGCAGCGCAGGCACTTCCTTGATGATGGCGTCGGCATCGGCCGAGATCATGTGATGCGGCACCACGCCGCCGAGCTGGTTGAACCACCACGCGCTGATCTGGGTCAGCACCGCGCCCTTCATCGGGATCGTCTCGGCCATCACCACGTCGAAGGCACTGATGCGGTCGGTGGTCAGCAGCAGCACGCGGTCATCGCCGACGGCGTAGATATCGCGCACCTTGCCGCGCCCGATTTTGGGAAGCGGCAGGTCGCTGGCGGACATCGTGGTCATTTCAGGAACTTTCGAAAGCAACGCCGTTCCGGCTGATGCGCCGGCGGCAGAGAGGATGAGAGACGGAAAGTTATTCCGGCAGCGGAATGAATTCGTGCTCGTTGGGGACGTGGGCGAAGCGGCCGGTCTTCCAATCCTGCTTGGCCTGCTCGATCCGCTCCTTGCTGGAGGAGACGAAATTCCACCACAGATGCCGCGGGCCTTCCAGCGCGTCGCCGCCGAGGAACATCATCCGGGTCTTGCGCAGTGCCTTGACGGTGATGGCATCGCCGGGCCGGAAGATCAGCAGCCGCGGGCCTTCATAGCGGTCGCCGGCGATTTCGATTTCGCCATCGACCACATAGATCGCGCGCTCCTCGTGGTCGGGATCGAGCGGCACCGAGACGCCGGCCTCGACCGCGACCTCGGCATAGAACCACGGCGACACCATCGAAACCGGCGACAAGACGCCAAAGGCCTTGCCGGCAATGATGCGCGCGGAAAAGCCGGTTTCCTGCACAGTAGGCAGGCTGTCGGCGCCGTAATGCTGGAACGACGGCGCGATTTCCTCGGAGCCGACCGGCAGCGCGATCCAGCTCTGCAGGCCGAGCATCTTCTGGCCGTTCTTGCGCTGCACGTCCGGCGTGCGCTCGGAATGGGCGATGCCGCGGCCGGCGGTCATCAGGTTCATGGCACCGGGCTGGATCTCGCGAACATTGCCCTCGCTGTCGCGGTGCATGATGCTGCCGTCGAACAGGTAGGTGACGGTGGCGAGACCGATATGCGGATGCGGCCGCACGTCCATGCCCTTGCCGGACATGAACTGCACCGGGCCGAAATGATCGAAGAAGATGAAGGGGCCGACCATCTGCCGCTTGCCGTGCGGCAGCGCGCGGCGGACCTCGAAGCCGTCGCCGAGATCGCGGGTGCGCGGCACAATCACCAGCTCCAGCGCGTCGCAGGACTGCGGGTCGCCGAGAATCGGATCGTTGGAGGGTTGCCAGCTCATGAGGTCTCCTGGGTATATCCGGAGCATCATAGCAGCAATTTTCCGGGGCCGTCCAAGCCCCGGAAACCGGTCGGACCTACAGCGCCTTGATCTGCACCTTGCGGAATTTCACCACGCCGGAGCCGTATTGCAGAGCAATCGGGCCGGCCGCGTGCTTGCTGTCGTCAACATCGGCGGTCTTTTCACCGTTCAGGATCACGGTGAGGTGGAGTCCCTTCGCGGTGATCTCGTAGGTATTCCACTTGCCGGCCGCCTTCGGCATCGGATTGACCTTGGCGACATCGACGATGGCGCCGGTGCCATAGGACGGATCGGGCCGCTTATCGAAGATGTTGACCTCATAGCAGGTCTTGCCATCGATCACCTTGGGGTTATCGCAGCGGATGAAGATGCCGCTATTGGCTTCGGCATCGGTCCAGAACTCGGCCTTGATCTGGAAATCCTTGTAGGCGGTCTTGCTGACGAGATAAGCGAGGTCCTTGCCGGAGAGCAGCTTGTCGGCGGCGAGTGCCCCGTCCTTCATCTCCCAGTTGGCGTCGCCAACCTTGTCCCAGTCACCCATCTTGGTGCTGTCGACCAGCGTGACCCAGCCGTCAGACTGGCTCATGGCAGGCTGGATTGTCGTAAGAGCCGCAACGCCAATGACGAATCCGGCC
Source organism: Tardiphaga sp. (assembly GCA_028290355.1). Lineage (GTDB taxonomy): Bacteria > Pseudomonadota > Alphaproteobacteria > Rhizobiales > Xanthobacteraceae > Tardiphaga. Next base: position 8,220 of record JAQGKA010000030.1, read on the forward strand.
GCAATCGCTGTAACACGCATCATAAAGGTCTCCTCCCGTTTACTTTTTATTGGCGTGACGTTAGCCACGGGAGAATGGGGTTGTAAATCTACTTCACATTGTGCAGTGCGCTGACGCTTGATGCCTTGCGCTTAGCTGCAGGGCCGCGGGTCGGTCGTGCGTCCAGCAGCACTTTTTGCATTGCCTGGACGTTCGGCGAAGCCGCGCCCTTGCGCCAGATCAGCACGGTTTCGGCGCGGTTCTCGCCGGACGGCAGGCGATGAACGGTCAGCCGCTTGCCCTCCGGAAATGTCGTCAGCACGCTTTCCGGCAGCAAGGCGATGCCCATGCCGGCCACCACGCAGCCGAGCATGGCGTGGTATGAGCCGAGTTCGATGGTGCGCTCCGGCATCTCGCCGCGCTTGGCGTACCAGTCCTCCAGCCGCTTGCGATGCGGGCAGCCGTTCTCGAAGACAAGAACCGAGCGCGGAGGGCTGCCCTTTTGGCCGATCGCAGGATGGCCGGCGGCCGAAACGATCACCGGTTCTTCCTCAAAAGCATGCATTTTCTCGAAAGGGGCATTTGCGATGGGTTCGGCGACGAAGGCGGCGTCGAGTTCGCCGGCAAGCAGCAATTTCGCCAATGTTTCCGGATTGCCGATACGAAGCTCCAGCACCACGTCGGGATAGAGCTGGTGAAACTGGTTCAGCGGCTCGGGCAATCGCACCGCTGCGGTGCTTTCCATCGCGCCAAGACGAAACACGCCGCGGGGCCGCGGATCCTGGACCGCCGCGCGGGCCTCGTCGGCCAGCGCGAGCAGCCGGTCGGCATAGCCGAGCAGCACCTGGCCGGCCGGCGTCAGATGCAGGCGCTTACCCTCGCGGATGAACAGCGATGTGCCGAGATCGCCCTCGAGCTGACGAACCCGCGTCGTCACATTGGACTGCACGCGATGCAGCCGCTCCGCGGCGCGGGTTACGCCGCCCTCGCGCACCACGGCACGGAAGATACGCAGCTCGGATAGATCCATGCATCTCTCCGTGAGATTGAAATCATCATGATTATTCATTTTATGTGATTTATCGCGGCGGGTAAACCATCGTCACGGCCGCGGCTTCCGCACCGAGGAGGAGCTGGACATGTCCGACGATGGATTCGATTCGCGCTCGTATGACGTTCGATATCTGACGCCGTTGCAATGGACCGCACGGAAGCGATCCATCATCAAGCGGGCGCATGCGGAGCGTCGCCGGGCAATTCGTCGGATGTTTGCGTGCGCCCTTGGCGCGGTCCGGATCGCCTGTCGCCGCATGCGCCACCGGCAGGAGGCACGCGACGCGCTTCGTTCGATGACCGATTACGAATTGAAGGATATCGGCCTTGCGCGTTCCGGAATCGAAGCCGCGATCCGGCGCGGCGAGCAGGATGCGGGCCGGGCGACTTCGTCTGAACCACACCAACTTTCACGCCAACATTGGAGAGCAGTGATGTCGAAAGCCTATTGGATCGTGCGCGTTTCAGTTCGCGATGAGGAGCGCTATCCGGATTATCTGGCCGCCGCGCGCCCGGCATTCGAGAAATTCGGTGCGAAGTTTATCGTGCGCGGCGGTGCGTTCGAGACGATGGAGGGCAGCGCCCGCGATCGCAACGTGGTGGTCGAATTTGCCGACCGCGACACCGCGACGGCGTGCTATCGCAGCGCGGAATATGACGCTGCCAAAGCGATCCGTCAGAAATATGCCGAGGCCGATTTCATCATCGTCGACGGCGCATAACGGCAGGCTACTCTCGCCCGAGCGCCGTCGCCGTTGCGACGCGATCAAAACGCTCCAGCGACAGGATGGCGTCGGCGAATTTTTCTGCCCCGCCGTTCAGGACGGGCCGGGCCAGCAGCAGGAATTTCTGCGCCATCGCCTGCGCGTCGGGAAATGACGATGGCTCGCCGGAGGGATCGGCGTAGATCCGCTCATGCACGCCGCCGTCATCGGTGGTGATGCTGACGCGGGCGCCGAACGGGTGCGTCTTGCCTTCGAGGCGCTCGTCCTGAACCACGTCAAAACGATCCGCCAGCGCATCGATCGCGGCGTCGCCGAGCCTGCCGTAGTCATCCCAGCCGAACCGGCCCTGATCCAGTGCCAAAGCACCGGTGAAGAACATCGAGAACTGGCCGCCGACGATGGAAGTCGGATGCCGTTTGGTGGCGGCGTCGCCGGTCAGCGTGATGCCGTTGCGGTGCAGGCCGATCTCGACGCGCCTGATCTGGTCCGGTGTCAGGTTGTGCTCGCGGCGCATCGCGATGATGGCGTCGATGGCAGCATGGGTGTAGCGGCAGCTCGGATACGGCTTCACGCCGATCTTCATGGTCTCGTAGATCTTGCCGAGCCCGGCGACGGCCTTTTCCGGATGGGCGTTGTCGCTGTAGCCGACCAGCAATCCGTGCTTGCCCTCGACCGATTCGGTGGCGCCGACGAAATCGTTGCGCGCCAGCGTGGCCGCGATGACGCCGTTCATCGCGGCGGCGCCGACCTGATAACGCTTGTTCCAGGCGCCGTTGACGAGGAACTGCAGCGAACCGGCGGCCTGGCTGCCGGACACGCCAAACGCCGAGATGAGCTGCTCTTTCGAAAGTCCGAATAGCTTTCCGGCGGCCGCCGCCGCGCCATAGGTGCCGGCGGTGGCGGTGGGGTGGAAGCCGCGGGCGTAATGCGAGGTCGGATCGAGCGCATTGCCGAGCCGGCAGCAGACTTCGTAGCCGGCAACGATGGCGGTGAGCACCTGCTTGCCGGAGGCGCCGACCATTTCGCCGACGGCAAAGGCGGCGGGCACGACGGGGGCGCTGGGATGCAGCGAGGAATCCGCGTGGGTGTCGTCGAAATCGAGCGAATGGCCGAGCGCGCCGTTGAGCAGAGCGGCCACTGCCGGTGTCCAGGTCTTGCTGTCGCCGAATACGGTGGCTTCGCCCTTGCCGTCGAGGGCCAGCGCTTCCAGCATCTTCAGCAGGGCCGGTGTGGATTCCGCATCGCGCCGCGCCCGGATCGTGCTGCCGAGGTAGTCCAGCGTCAGAACCTTGGCGCGCTCCAGCACCTCCTGCGGGATGTCGTCGAATTTCAGGTCCGCGACATAGGCGGCGAGCGTTGCAGTTTCATCGGCCATTGTGTTTCCTCACTTTTGTTGAAACAGCGTAAGCGGGCTGAATCGGCGTTTCAAGCGGGCAGGGCGCTGCGGGCATCAGCCATGCCGAAGCGCTTCACAAGCGGCAACAATCT
>JAQGKA010000032.1 GCA_028290355.1 Tardiphaga sp.
AACGATGCTTTCGGCGGCAGACTTCTTGCCGTCGTACATAATCGAGTTCATGAATTTCGTGATGATGATGTTCCCGAACTTCGGATCCGGGTTCACTTCACGCTTTTCGGCAGAATGGCGACGAGACATCGTTGATCCCCGATTACTTCGGACGCTTCGCGCCGTACTTCGAACGGCGCTGCTTACGGTTCTTGACGCCCTGCGTATCGAGGACGCCGCGGAGACTGTGGTAGCGCACGCCGGGCAAATCCTTGACGCGACCGCCGCGGATCATCACCACGGAGTGCTCCTGAAGGTTATGACCTTCGCCCGGAATGTACCCGATGACTTCGAAGCCATTGGTCAGACGCACCTTGGCGACCTTACGAAGCGCCGAGTTCGGCTTCTTCGGGGTCGTGGTGTAGACACGCGTACAAACGCCACGCTTCTGCGGCGACTGCTGCAGCGCCGGCACCTTCTTGCGCGTCTTCTGAACGACACGCGGTCTTGCGATCAGCTGGTTGATCGTCGGCATCTTCGCCTTCACCCTTGTTCGCGCGAAACCCTAACGGCTTCTCAAAATTGTTCGGGGTCACCTACCCCATCGTTCGGCTCACATGAAAGGATTCACGCAAAACGAAATCACGCCAACCGCTCATCACTGAGCAGAAAGCGCTTCACGCCACAGAGGACCGCGATCGTGGCAAACCGGCTTTCGCCGCTTAGCCTGCACCGAGGTCATGCATCCGAATTTAATCTCGAGAGCTTGTGCTCAGGAGACAAACGTCGTTTTGGCAGCCTAGCTATAATCGACAGCGTTTGAGCTTCTTGGGTCGAGGTTGGTGCCCGATCAGGTCCCGAAAGACTGACTGGGTGGTCCGTTCCGACACTTGGCGAAGCTCACCGCCTGTCGGTGAGTGCGCGGGTTTTATCCGCAGGGGATACCCAAGTCAACACTAAAGCGCATTCGCAGAAACGCTTCTCTCACCGCAGGTTTTAGCATGTCCGCGATGGCAAAAGCACGCTGGATTCATTGGTCCGACGCGCCATCCACCAGAGAATCGCACCGCACGAACATTGCAGTTTGATGAAGGCCGCAGAGCTGATTTTGCCGGCTTCCGCCTGCCCTTCTGCCCGGAATCGGAGCGAAACGCCCGAATCCGGTTCGAATCGCCTTCTGCGAGCGAATCGATAGAGCCGCCACATTTCACCCGGGTATTATTTGGCTGTTTCCGCCGGGCGCGACGATGCCGGAACAGTCTTCTTCGGCCTTGGCAGCCAGCGCCGTGCCCGAAGCCGGTCCGCAATTCGCACAGCCGGCAATAACCGCGCTGCCCTGCCGCCTCGAAGGTGAAGCCGAGCGACCGTGCGCGCGATGATGCCGAACCGGCAGCGCATGACAGGTGATTTCGAAGTGCTCGGGCCGGTCAAGATTCGTCCAGCGGATCTGTACGTTATCGAAGGCCATCGCCAGGCCGGGATCGTGGTGATCGGCGATGCCTTTGCGACCTCCTGCCCTGCGGAAGGCATGGCTGTCGAAAAAAACGCCGACTTCTACGACGACCGGATCAAAACCGCCAGCGACGCATGGTCGACGGCGAAAGCCTATCACCTGAAATCGCTGACTCTCGACAACAGCCCGTACTGGCGCGCACAGCGCTGGACGCGCTTCCTGGTGCGCCTTACCCAGGCAGCCTCCCACGCTGCGCCAACGCATCAGCGCCCGCCCTGGGGCCACACAGCGCGCAGCTGACCGCGACGATACCGCACGGCACAGCGAGGGCCGGCTGGCCTAGCCCGATATTACGATTTCAGCACCAGCGAGCTGAGCGGTACGTCGAGCACGTAGACGAAGCCCGACGGGTCGTAGCTGAGTTCGACCTGGCCGCTCAACTGCTGGCCGAGCGATCCCATCATCCGCGTGCCAAAGCTGCGGCGGGTCGGCGCATGCACCAGCGGCCCGTTGCTTTCGCTCCAGATCAGTTTCAGCCGGTCGGTCGTCTCGTCGATTGCCCAGGTGATACCGACGCGGCCGGACGGAATCGACAGCGCGCCGAACTTGGTGGTGTTGGTGCAGAGTTCGTTGAACGTCATCGCCAGCGCGATCACAGCCCCGGAGGTGATCCGGATATCCGGCCCCTCGATCGAAAAACGCCCCTCACCCTGGCTGTCATAGGCCTCGATCGCACCGCGCACGATATGGCCGAGGCTGGCATTCGCCCAGCTGACCTGCAGCAACAGATCGTGGGCGCGGCCGAGCGCGATCAGCCGGCCCTCGATCGCCTGCTGGCCATGCTCGAGGCTGGTGGCGGTGCGCAGGCTCTGCGAGGCGATGGCGCTGACCGTCGCCAGCGTGTTCTTGATGCGATGATGCAGTTCGTCGAGAATGAGCTTCTGCAGCTTGTCGGCGGCCTCGCGCTCCTTGGCGTCGATGCCGGCCTGCGCCAGCAACACTTTTGCATCGATCACAGCCTGTTCGAGCAGCAGGCGGAGACTGTCGTTCTCCGCGGTCAGAAATTCCTGCGCGGTCGGCCGAAGCAGCTGATGGTCGGGTTCGGTTCGCGCCAGCGCTTCGACGGTCAACGGCAGCGTGGTCATCTCCGCACTCACGGTCGGAACGATGGCGAGCACGCCCTCGCCGACCATTTCCCTGAGCTCGGCGACCATCTGCGCCACGCCCAACGGCTTGCCGAAGAAACGACTGTTGGCGGGTTTTTCGGCGTCGGTCAGTTTGATCTGGCCCGACACCAGGATGATCTTGATCGCCGGCCAGCGTTTATGCACGGCGTAAGCGAGCTTCAGCCCATCCATGCTGCCCGGCATCTGAATATCGGTGAACAGCAGCGAAATGTCGGAACGCGCTTCGAGAATCGCCAGCGCTTCGTCGGCGTTGACCGCCTCGACCGGCGTGAAGCCAGCTTCCTCGACGATATCGACCGCCCGCATCCGCAACACCATCTCGTCTTCGACGACAAGAACATTCGGTGGGGTCGTGGTGCGATCTGCATCCATCTGGGATCTGGCTCTTCGCTGAAGGAGCCAGATAGATCATCGAGCCAATTGCTCAGTGGCTTCGAACACACCGGAACGATCTGACGGCGAATCCGAGTTCGCTGGACCGGTACCCGACATTGCTGCGCCTATTTACGTGAAATGGCGAGGAGAATCAGGTCGGGAGACGGAGAAGACGGAGCGAGTTCCACAACGGCAGGCATTTTACCGTGGCCCATCTTGATCGTCTGCGGCTCATTCATCGTCATCGTCATCATCCGCTTCCGCAGACGCATGCTGGTGGCCCTGGTCATCCCAAAGCTTGCGGTAGACGCCGTTCAGCGCCAACAGTTTGGCGTGCGGACCGCGCTCGATCGCCTTGCCGCCTGAGATCACGATGATTTCGTCCATATCGACCACCGAGGTCAGCCGATGGGTAGAGAAAATCATGGTGCGGCCCTTGGCCAGCTTCAGCAGTGTCTGATTGATGGCAGCTTCGGTAGTCTGGTCGAGTGCCGAGGTCGCCTCGTCGAGCAGCAGCACCGAGGGATTGCGGACGATGGCGCGGGCGATTGCGATGCGCTGGCGCTGGCCACCGGACAGGGTATCGCCGCGCTCGCCCACCGACGTGTCGTATTTCTGCGGCAGACTCATGATGTAGCGATGGATCTCGGCCTTGCGTGCCGCCTGCTCGACTTCCTCGTCGGTGGCGCCCTCCTTGCCGAGCCGGATGTTCTCGCGGATCGACATGTTGAACAGCATGTTTTCCTGAAACACGACGGCCATGCTGCTGCGCAGAGATTCGCGGGTGACGCGGCGGATATCGACACCGTCGATCGTCACCTTGCCCTCGTCCGGCACATAGAGCCGCAGGATCAGATTCAGCAGCGTACTCTTGCCGGAACCGCTCGGGCCGACGATGGCGATGGTCTTGCCGACGTTCAGCTTGAGGCTGAGGTTGTCGAGGACCGGCGCCTGCCCGCCTTCATACTGGAAGGTGACGTGATCGAAGGTGATGTCGTTGACGATGCGCGGTAGATCCGGCGCGCCGGGCCGGTCGGCACCACGGGTCGGTTCGTCCAGCATCTCCTGGATGTGACGCACCGCGGCCGCGGACTGGATCGACACCGGGATGAAATGCATCACATGGGCGATGTTGTAGGACACCTCCCAAAACGCGCTTTCAAACGTCACAAAGGTACCGACGGTGATCTGCCCCTTGGTGGCGAGATAGGCGCCGAGCGCCAGCACGACGAGGTGCAGCAGCAACACGGAAATCGTCACGGAGCGCTCCACCATCGTCGACAGGAAGGTGGCGGACGCGATCTTGTCCCGTGCTTCATTGTTGCGCAGCCTGAACCAGCCGAGCGTGCGGCGCTGCAGGCTGAACGCCTTGATCACTGCCTGCGCCGCGATGTTCTCCTGCACCATGCCGAGCAGCGAGGACTCGTTGAGCTTCTGGTCGTAATTCGCCTGCACCGCCTTCGGCGTCAGGATCCGCGGGCCGATCAGCGTGATCGGAAACACCAGCAGCGCGACCGCGGCCAGTTGCCAGTTCAGAAACAGCATCAGCATGATGCCGGCGATCAATTCCAGGAACGGCAGCACCGCGCTGTTGGAAACGCTTTTGATCGATCCCTCATAGGCTGCCAGATCGATCGAAAAACGCGACAGGATTTCGCCGCGCTTGGTGCGCGCGAAATAGGCCGACGGCAGATTTTGAATATGCTCGAACAGCCGCGAACGGACGTCGGAGATCACCGAGGCCGCGAGCTTGGCGTCCCAGCGCTCGTACCAGACCGCAACGATCGAGGTGACGATGCCGGCCACCGCCAGCACCGACAGGATCGTAACCAACGCCTGGAAATCTTCCTCACCGAGGGCGTCGTCGATCAGATATTTCAGACTGAGCGGCATGATGACGTTGAACAGCGTCTCGATCACCACGCCGAAACTGACGAAGGCCAGCATCTTCTTGTAGTTTTTCAGGAATGGACGGGTGAACGCGTAGATCGTCCCCAGCGCGCCGGCCGCCTCGCGCGCGGTAAAGACGACCAGATCCTCGTCGTCATCATCGTCGTCGACTTCCGTCTCGTCACCTTCCTCGTCGTCGTCATCTTCGGCGACGGGTTGGGCTTTGACGGGCTTCTCCGCAACCGAAGGCTTGGCGACGGTCGGCTTTACGCCGGGCACCGGGGCGGCCGCAGCGCCGACCGGTATTGCAAACTTGTCGTCGAGCGGCGACGCCGGCTCGCCCGCGGGGGCCTTGTCGTCGGACGGTGGCTTTGAAGGTGGCTTGGACGCCATGGAACGAACCGTTGCTGCACGGCCATCGGACCGCAAGAATCAATGCCGCGGCGTTGGCCGCCACGGCGATAATCCTATGCGATCAGAAGGCGTTCGGCAAAGCAACGGGGCTATCGCCCGAACTCAATCCTCGGCGTCGATCTTGTCGAAGAACGAATAGCGCAGGCTGTCGGCGTCAGCGTACCAGTGGCCGGGACCCTTGCCGGCGGCGAGTGTGGCTTCCCACACCGCCTCGGTGCAGTCGCGGCGATGCATCGACAGATCAAAACCGTTGGTGAAGAATAGTTCCGACCATTCCCACCAGGTGCCGAGTTTCTTGACGCCGCGCAGCAGGTCGTAGCGATCGATCAGCGCCGGTGCCATGTCGGAGGTGATCGAGCCGAACACCACGCCGGTCTTCACTACCCGGTTGAGCTCGCGCACCGCCTTGACCACCTGTTTCTCCGTGACGTGGCAGAGGCTGGTCTCGAATACGAAGTCAAACTGTTCGTCCTTGAACGGCAGGTCGGTGACGGAGCCAAGCACATTGAACTTCTTCAGTGCCTTCGGCGTTTTCGCATGGATCGCGCGGTTGTTCTCGACGCCCCAGGCATCGATGCCGCGCTCGCGCAACGCACCGACCAGTTCGCCGCTCGCCGAGCCTGCGACCAGTAGCTTGTAGCCCTTGGCCCTGTTCCAGACGATCTTGATCAGGTTCATCAGATAGGCCGGATCGGTAAACTGGCTCCAGACTTCGCTGTAAGGACCAAGCCCGCGATAATTCTCGAAATATTCGCGGTCAATCTTATCCGACGCAACAGGGCCGCCGTCGCCGCGCGCGCGGCGCAGCCGCATCATCTCGGTGAGGATGATGTCGGTCGCTGCATCCGATGAATCAAGCAGGCCGTTCAGCGTGGAATCGAACAGGTAATCGCCGACCACGACGAGTCCCGGATGCTCTTTCGGCTCGGGCCGATGATTGGTCATCACATCGCGCGCGGGCATGCCGCCGGGGATCGCGTTGACCGACGACAGCCAGCGATGGGTCTTGCCTTCGAGGAAATGCGCGCGCGCGTCGCCGAACGACGCCGGCAACGATTTCAGCGCGGCGTCGATCAGTTGCTGGTCGTTGAGATTGGCAAAGGCCAGCGCGTCGGAGCCGGCGATCAGCCAGTTCAGCAC
>JAQGKA010000044.1 GCA_028290355.1 Tardiphaga sp.
GGTGATCGCGCCCGATGGGTTCATGGAGCACGCGGTGGCGGAAAACGTCATCGCCGGCAACGCCATGAACCGCCGCGCGCAATACCAGTTCGGCTCTGCGCTGCCGGTCGGCGAGCGCGCCCAGGTCGACACGGGTTTAGGCAAGGCACTGGCGAAGGGCACGATCTCGCTGATCCCGCCGAACGATCTGATCAAGCAAAGTTACGAGAGCCGTAGCATCGACGGCGTCGAGATCGAATTCCATCTGGTGCCTGGCTCGGAGGCGCCGTCCGAGATGATCATGTACCTGCCGCAGTTCAAGCTGCTGAACATGGCGGAAGATGCCACCCACAACATGCACAATCTCTACACCATCCGTGGCGCCGAGATTCGTGACGGCCGACTGTGGTCGAAATATATCAGCGAGGCGATCCAGCGCTACGGCGACAGGACTGACATCGTCATCGCCCAGCATCACTGGCCGATGTGGGGCAATGCGCGCATCGTCGCCTTCCTGAAGAAGCAGCGCGACCTCTACAAGTTCATCCATGACCAGTCGGTGCGTTTGCTCAATCAGGGACTGACGTCCACCGAAATCGCCGAGCAATTAAAACTGCCGCCGTCGCTGGCGAACGAATGGTCTGCGCGCGGCTACTACGGCACGCTGAGCCACAACGCCAAGGCGGTGTATCAGTTCTATCTCGGCTGGTACGACGCCAATCCCGCCGATCTCAATCCGCTGCCGCGCGCGGAAGCCGCAAAGAAGCAGGTTGAATATATGGGTGGCGCCGACGCGGTGCTGAAGCGTGCCCGCGACGACTTCAAGGCCGGACAATATCGCTGGGTCGCCAGTGTGACGAGCCAGCTGGTGTTCGCCGATCCCGCCAACAAGGAAGCGCGCGATCTCGGCGCCGACGCGCTGGAGCAACTCGGCTACCAGTCCGAGGCCGCGACCTGGCGCAACGCCTATCTGCTCGGCGCCGCCGAACTGCGCAACGGCGTGCCGAAGGCGGTGCCATCGACGCGGAGTGCCGACCTGTTGAAAGGCGTCAGCATCGATCTCGCCTTCGACTATATGGGCGTGCGGCTGAATGCGGCGAAGGCCGAAGGCAAGACCATCGTCATCAACTGGACGTTTACCGACCTCAACCAGACCTATGTGATGAATCTCGAAAATTCGACGCTGACCCACGCTGCGGGAAAGCTGAACGACAACGCTGACCTCAGCCTCAAGTTGACCCGCGCTACGCTCGACGCGCTGACGCTGAAACAGCGCTCCTTCGCCGGCAGCGTGCTGACCGGCGACATCTCCTTCAGCGGCAACCCGCTGAAGCTGAGCGAACTGATGGGCATGCTCGACGATTTCTCGCCGGATTTCGAGATCGTCGAGCCGAAAAAGGCGAGTGTGGAGTAGGGCGGCGCGGGCTTACGACGGCTTTTTGGCCGAAAACACGATCGCCTGAAGCGGCATGCGTCCGGGACCGGGGCCAAACTCGCGGCGAAATTCTTGCAGCATCGGGTCGACGATTTGCTCGGGCTCGACACCGCCGCGTGCCCGGATCTGGTCGATCAGCGGATTGCCATAGACCGCTGCGCGCGCAAACACCGCTACGTCAGGGATCTGCTTCTCCAGTTTCACGACGTCAACATCGACATCGGTGAAGCCGGCGGCGGTCAGCGAGGCCTTGATCGGATCGATCTGATGGCAGGAGAACGGCACGTTGTAGAACTGCGGTGGATCGGCGGGGAAGAAACGCCCTGCGACTGCGTGCGCAATGCGGCCGTACGGGTTGTGGCGATGTGAATCCCAGGTGCTGAACAGGTAATGGCCGCCGGGAGCGAGGACGCGATAAACCTCGGAGTAGGATTTGTCCTTGTCCGGAAAGAACATCACGCCGAACTGGCAGACGACTGCGTCGAAGCTGCCATCCGCGAAGGGCAGCGCCGTGGCATCGGCAGGCTGGAACGCGATCTGTTCGCCGGGCCGAAATTTTGTCCGCGCGATGTCGAGCATGGGCGGGTTGAGATCGGTCGCCGTCATATGCGCAGCAACAGGCAGGTGATCGCGCAATGCGCGCGTGACGATCCCGGTACCGGCGGCCGTTTCCAGCACCCGCGCCGGATGGTAGGAGGCGGCACGTCGCGCGATGTCGGCGGCATAGTCGACAAAGATCATCGGCCCGAGGCCTTGATCGTAGTGCTGCGGGATGCCGCCGGTGAAACCCGCTGCGTTGTCGCTCATGATGAACCTCCGGTCGCCCCCGACCGGAGCATAGCGAGAGGGCGCGCCCCGACAAGCGCCAAGCGAGGCTTTCGGGCTAAAGCTTCAGGCAACTGCCCGTCTCAGCTGGCTGTGTGATGCCAGCGATCATGCCACGAGGTCATGAAATCGCGATCGGTCATCAGTTCCCAGGCTCCAAACAAGATCACCAGGATGCCCGCTACCATACTGCTTGCGGTGGCCGATGCTGACTCGTAGCCGACCGCCCAAGGTGCCACGAGCAGGGCCAGTCCGAGGAGAATCTCTCCCAATTCCTCCAGATAGGACGGAATGAAAAGTCCCTCTACGGCAAACAGAATGACGCACAACCCAAGCGCGATTGTGATCCAGGTAGCTGCCCCGGCGAAGCCCAGGGCGAACGGAGACACGACCAGCCACACGCCCAGCAACAGGCTGGCGACGTCCTGCCAATGTTGAATACGCATGATGCTCACCTCCCTTCTTTCTTGTTGTAGTAATATAGTGATCGCTTTCGGCGCTCCCAGTGCCAGCTTTCACATAATCCATCTGCATTGCGGCGTTTGGTCACTGCCTGGCTCAGTTGATCCAAAGTCTTATTAGGTGGCCGTCTCATTCAGGATTAGACTGCATTTTGCGCTTTCGTTCCCGGATGGATGGAACGGTGGCAGCAGTGGCCCGCGGCGCCGAAGGCCGTTGGAGCTCTCCTCGGGTGGTTCAAGGCTCCCCTGGGGTCAGGCGTTGCGGACGCACTCACAGATGTCGCGCATGAAAACGTTGCGCATGGGCCTTGGGCCGCGAGAAAATAGAGCACTGAAAAACTGGGAGGCAATGTCTTGAAATAGGAGGCACACATGGCAATTCAAATCCCAAGGGATTTCCGCCGCGTGATCGTTGCCGCGTCGGTGGGAAACGTCATCGAATGGTACGACTTCTATATCTTCGGGAGCCTGGCCGCGGTTCTGTC
>JAQGKA010000047.1 GCA_028290355.1 Tardiphaga sp.
AAGGCCTGCGCGGCCGGGCCCGGGTCCATGTTGACCACGGTGACGTCCTTCACCGACATGCCGTTCTTCTTCAGGAACCAGGCCAGCGTAAAGTACGGCGCGGTGCCCGGGGCCGACGCGGCAACGGTCTTGCCCTTGAGATCCTTGATGGCGGCCGTGCCTGATCGAACCACCATGCCGTCGGCGCCATAGGACTTGTCGAGCTGGAACAGCTGCGTGGTGGCGACGCCGTTGGCGTTCCACACCACCCAGGTTTCAACCGTTGTCGCCGCGCACTGCACATCGCCGGAAGCAATAGCGAGATGGCGGCTGGCCTGCGGGACTTTCTTGATGGTGACGTCGAGACCGTTCTTGGCGAAGATGCCGGCTTCCTTCGCCAGCGTCAGCGGCGCGAAGCCGGTCCAGCCGGAGATCGCGATGGTTACCTTGGTCTGCGCGACGGCAGGTGTCGCGACGAGGGCCGCGAGCATCGCAGCCGCAGGAATTCCAATCAACTTCATGACGCGCTCTCCTGAACAGATTTTGAATGATACTGCATGGCAGCATGGCGGATTACCAGAGTCAATTCTGCGGCTTGATAGCCGCAGCCTTCATCGCGGGTGTTGCTCATCGCCATGATCGCGCCGCCGGCGTGAAACGTGCGGTGAGTTGATACAGGTCGCTTGGATAGCTGACGCGAACTGACGTGATGATCTTGCGCTTGCGCCAGGTGCGCCGCTCGACCACCAGACACGCCGCCGGTTGCTTCAGCGCCAGTGCTTTCAGGACAGCGTCGTCGGCAAGGCAGGCGGTGATCTGGTGCTCCGCCTCATTCCACGGCACATGGCCGAGCAACCATGTGCCCGGCGGCACTTTGGCAAAATCGATCTCGCTTGCCAGCGGCACCACGTCGAGATTGATCAGCCGCTCTTCCAGCGCGAACGGGCGCCCTTTCGCGATATGCCGGCAGCGCAGCGACAGCACGTCGCACCCCGCCTTGAGGCCGAGACGATCGAGATCGTCCGTAGTCGCCGCGCGCCGCTTGCGCGCCAGCAATTCGTAGCCGTAGCTCTCGCCGCGCTTGGCGATCTCGGCCTGGATATCGGGAATGTGCAGCACCGCCGATTGCACCAAAGGCCGCGCGACAAAGCTGCCGACCCGCCGCTTGCGCTCGATGACGCCAGCGTCCGCCAAACCCGACAGCACCTTGTTCACGGTCATCCGCGAGCAATTGTAGGTGTCGACCAGTTCATGCTCGAATGGAATTCGATGCCCGGGCGGCCAGCGGCCGGACATGATCTTCTCTTCGAGATCGGCACGGATGCGCTGGTACAGCGCCTGCGGCGCAGCGCGTGCTTTGACGACATCAGTCTTTTGCGCGCGCGCCATTGCCATCACAGGCCGACCAAACGCTTCATCGTGCGCTGGTAGCGGGCGACGATGGACGGGCGCTGCCGGTGGCGACCGGCTTCGACAACCTGCTTGCCGCCGACCCAGACGCTGTCGATGGCCGACTTGCCGGCGACGAACGTGTAGGCATCGAGCCAGCGATCGCCGCTGACCGCAGCGAGATCGGGATGCGCGGTGTCGAGCACGACGATATCTGCGCGCTTGCCCGCGGCGAGCGATCCAACCGAGCGGCCCACCGCCTGCGCGCCACCGGCCAGAGCATGTTCGTACAGCGCGCGGCCGGTGGATTCGCCCGGCGCTCGCGCCACCGCGTTGCGGATGCTATAGCGCAGCCGCTGGCTGTATTCGAGCTGCTTCAGTTCGCCGGGTGCGGTGATTTCGATATTGGAATCGGTGCCGACGCCAAAGCTGCCGCCGGCTTCAAGGAATTGCGGCCCTTCGAAAATGCCGTCGCCGAGACTGGCTTCGGTGAGCGGGCACAGTCCGATCATGGCACCGGACGCGGCAACGCCCGTCGCTTCCTCTGCGGTCATGTGGGTGGCGTGGATCAGCACCCAGCGTCTGTCGACCGGCATGTGGTCGAGCAACCAGGCCGCCGGCGTCAGGCCGGACCAGGCGACGCAGTCACTGACTTCCTTGACCTGCTCGGCGACATGAATGTGGATCGGCCCCTGCGGGGATGCCGCGAGCACCTCCTTCAGCGTCTCCGGGGTGATGGCGCGCAACGAATGCGGCGCGATGCCGATCGCCGCATCGTCGCATCCGGCAATGGCGGCGCGCGATTTTTCCAGCAGCGCCAGAAACCGATGGGGATCGTTGACGAAGCGGCGCTGACCCTGCAGTGCGGCGGCGCCACCGAACGAACCGAAATTGTAGAACGAAGGCAGCAGCGTCAGCCCGATGCCGGTTGCGCTGGCTGCCGCTGCGATGCAGCCGGCCATCTCCGCGAGATCGGCATAGGGCTGGCCGTGTTCGTCGTGATGCAGATAGTGGAATTCGGCAACGCTGGTGAAGCCGGCTTCCAGCATTTCGGCATAGGCGAAGCCGGCAATCGCTTCGACATCGTCGGGTGTCAGCGCATCGAGGAACCGATACATCAACTGCCGCCAGGTCCAGAAACTGTCCTGGGTGGCGCCGCGGGTTTCGGTGAGGCCGGCCATGCCGCGCTGGAAGGCGTGGCTGTGCAGATTGGGTAGCCCGGGGATCGCAACGCCGCCGATGATTTCAGCGCCAGCGCTGCTCGCATTGTCGGCAACCGACGCGATGACGCCGTTTTCGATGGATACAACGACGTCGCGCGCCCAGCCACCGGGCAGCAGCGCGTGGGCGAAGAACAGCCGTTTTGCAGGACTTTCGGCGCGCATGGCACTCGTTCAATGCAATCAGAAGACTCTCGACAATAGGCGACGCCGCTGGTTATGTATAGACATACGACGTGCTGAAATGACGGCAGGCCATCATGCCCTTCGATACGATCTGGACCAACGCGCGCCTTGCCACGATGGCGCCGGGACAGCCCGGCCTTGGTATCATCGAGCACGGCTGCGTCGCGTCCAAGGACGGCCGCATCGTGTTTGCCGGCGCCACGGCAGACATGCCATCCGGTGCCGATGCGATGGAGCGCATCGACTGCGACGGCCGCTGGATCACGCCGGGCATGGTCGATTGCCACACCCACCTGATCTTCGGCGGCAACCGCGCCAATGAATTCGCGATGCGACTGGACGGCGCCAGCTACGAAGAGATTTCCCGCGCTGGCGGCGGCATTGCCTCGAGCATGCTGGCCACACGCGCCGCAACGGAAGAACAACTGGTTACCAGCGGCCTGAAGCGCCTTGATCATCTGATCGCCGAAGGCGTCACCACCCTCGAGATCAAATCCGGTTATGGTCTCGATCAGGCAACCGAGATTCGCTGCCTTAGTGCGGCGCGGCAGCTCGGTCGCGAACGCGCGGTGTCAGTGGTGACGTCGTTTCTCGGCGCCCATGCGATGCCGCCGGAAGCGAAGGGCGACAAGGACGCCTACATCGCTCGCGTCTGTGACGAGATGTTGCCGGCAATTGCAAAACTCAAGCTCGCCGACGCCGTCGATGCCTTCTGCGAAGGCATCGCGTTTTCGCCGGCGCAGACGGCGCGGGTGTTTGCCGCCGCCAAATCCTTCGGGCTGCCGGTCAAGCTGCATGCCGACCAGCTCTCCAACCTGCATGGCGCGCGACTCGCGGCCGAGCATGGCGCACTATCGGCGGATCATCTCGAACACACGGATGAAGACGGTGTCATCGCGCTGACCAAGGCAGGAACCGTCGCGGTGGTGCTGCCCGGCGCGTTCTACGCATTGCGCGAGACGCAGGCGCCGCCGATCGCGCTGTTCCGCAAGCACGGCACGCATCTGGCACTGGCTACCGACTGCAATCCCGGGACGTCGCCACTCACGTCGCTGCTGCTGGCGATGAACATGGGCGCGACGCTGTTTCACCTCACCGTGGACGAATGCCTTCTCGGCGTGACCCGCGAAGCTGCGCGCGCGCTGGGACGGCTCGGCGAGGTCGGCACGCTCGAAGCCGGCAAATCCTGTGACCTCGCGATCTGGGACATCGAACAGCCCGCCGAACTGGTCTACCGGATCGGCTTCAATCCGCTTCACGCGCGCGTCTGGCACGGCCAATCGCAAACGACATTATCCAGGTAAGGACACCCCGTCATGGACCGCAGCAAGAACGCCCGGATGGTGCGCAGCCCGCGCGGCGCAGAGATGACCGCGAAGAGCTGGCTCACCGAAGCGCCGTTGCGGATGCTGATGAACAATCTCGATCCGGAGGTGGCCGAGAATCCCAACGAGCTGGTAGTCTACGGCGGCATCGGCCGTGCCGCGCGCAACTGGGAAAGCTTTGACCAGATCGTCGCCTCGTTGCGAAAACTCGAAAGCGACGAGACCCTGCTGGTACAATCCGGCAAACCGGTCGGCGTGTTCCGCACCCATGCCGACGCGCCCCGCGTGCTGATCGCCAATTCCAATCTGGTGCCGCGCTGGGCGACCTGGGAGCACTTCAACGAGCTCGATCGCAAGGGCCTGATGATGTACGGCCAGATGACGGCCGGCTCCTGGATCTATATCGGCTCGCAGGGCATCGTGCAGGGCACCTATGAGACCTTTGTGGAGATCGGCCGCCAGCACTACGACGGCGATCTCAGCGGCCGCTGGATTCTCACCGCGGGCCTCGGCGGCATGGGTGGCGCACAGCCGCTGGCGGCAACCATGGCCGGCGCCTCCTGCCTCGCGGTGGAGTGCCAGCCGAGCCGGATCGAGATGCGGCTGAAGAGTCGCTATCTCGACGTCCAGGCCAAGGACCTCGACGAGGCTCTCGCGATCATCGAACGCGCCAACAAGGACAAGAAGCCGGTCTCGGTCGGCGTGCTCGGCAATGCCGCCGATATCTTCCCCGAACTGGTGCGCCGCGGCGTGCGCCCGGACGTCGTCACCGACCAGACCTCCGCGCACGATCCCATCAACGGCTACCTGCCGAAGGGCTGGAGCCTGGCCGAATGGGAAGACAAGCGCGCTACGGCGCCGCAGGCGGTCGAGCAGGCGTCGCGAAAATCCATGGGCGAACACGTCCGCGCGATGCTGGATTTCCAGAAGATGGGCGTACCCACCGTCGACTACGGCAACAACATTCGGCAGATGGCCA
>JAQGKA010000051.1 GCA_028290355.1 Tardiphaga sp.
GGCGGGTTCGTCGAGCAGCAGGAAGTCAGGCCGCAGCATCAGGGCGCGGGCGATCTCGATGAAGCGCAGCTCGCTGTGCTGCAGCCGGTCGGCGCGGACGTCGGCGAGTTGCTCCAGCCCGACCACGTCGAGCAGCGCGCGGGCCTGCGCGGCGAGGGTGCGCTCGTCGCGATGATGCCGCGGCAACGACAGCAGCGCTTCGACGAACGTCGCCTGGCCCTCGATGGTGCCGCCGACCATGACGTTCTGCAGCACCGAGGCTTCCCCAATCACCCGTGGCGTCTGGAAGGTGCGGGCGATGCCGCGCGCGGCGCGCAGGGCCGGCTGGCCCGGCGGCAGCGCTTCGTCACCGAGCATCAAGGTGCCGCCCTTGGAGGCGTAGTAACCGGAGATCACGTTCAGCGTGGTCGTCTTACCGGATCCATTGGGACCGATCAGGCCGTGGATCTTGCCGGGCAGCACGTCGAGATCGAGCCCGTCGATGGCGCGGACATTGCCGAAGGTCAGCACGATGTCGCGCAGACTCAGTATCCTGCCGCCGGCGGTCTTGCGCAGCACCTCGGCGAGCGCCGCCGGCCGCGGCACGATGGCGCGGTTGCTGGCGAGCGGGCGGCGGTTGCGGAAATCCAGCAACGCGGCGATGCCGCCGGGCATCACCAGCACGATCAGCAGCAGCAGCACCGCGTAAAGGAACGTCGACCATGCCGCCAAAGGAGCCGCGATCTCCGGCAATATCGTCAGGATGATGGTGCCGAGCATCGGGCCCAGGATCGAGCCGCGGCCGCCGATCAGGATGGCGATGAAGAACAGCACCGAGAGATCGAAGGTGAAGGCGTCCGGCGTGATGTAGGTCTGCAAGGTTGCGAACAGCCCGCCGGCAAAGGCCGCCAGCGCGCCGGCGAACAGGAAGATCGCAATCAGCAGCTTCGATTTCGAAATGCCGGTGGCTTCCGCTGCCACCTCGGCATCGCGGATCGCGATCAGCGCACGGCCGAACCGGCTGTGCGCGACATTGGCACTCATCCAGGTGCTGACGGCGGCGAAGCCGATGCACAGATAGTAGAACCCCCACGGCGTATTGAAAGGCGCCGGAAATTCCGGGCCGACGATGCCGATGCCGCCGCCGGTGACGCTCTGCCAGGCCAGCGCGATCTGCGTCACGATGGTGGCGAAGCCGAGCGTGCTCATGGCGAAATAGAAGGTGCGCAGCCGCAGCGCGGGCAGGCCGACGATGACGCCGAACACCGCGCCGACGCCGCCCGCCGCGATCAGCGCGACAAACACCGGCACGGGCGGCATCACATTGCCGGCCACCAGCACGCTGGTGGTGTAGGCGCCGAGCGTCAGCAGCGCGACGTAGCCGATGGCGAGATGGCCGGCGAAGCCGACCACCAGGTTGAGGCCTGCGACCAGCACCCAGTAGATTGCCGCGCGCGTGCCGATCAGCGCCCAGTAGTCGTTGCTGACGAAGGGCAGGATCATCGCCAGCACGAAGATGCCGAGGAACGGCAGCAGCGCCGGCAGCATGCTATGCCGGACGGTGGCTTCACTTGTGGTTGGCGCGGTGGAGATCGCGGTCATTATACCCTCCGCGCGATGGCCGAGCCGAACAGGCCCTGCGGCGCCGCCAGCAGGACCACGATGAACAGCGCAAACACCGCCACCGACGAGAAGATGCCGCCGACCAGGAAATTCGCCGCCTGCTGGAACAGGCCAAGCGCAAGGCCGCCGATGATGGCGCCGCGGTTGTTGCCGAGGCCACCCAGCGCCACCGGCACGAAGCCATAGAAATTCAGCAGCGCGCCATTGGCGAAGAACGCCAGCAGCAACTCGCCGCCGGAAAATCCGGCGACGCCGCCGATCATGCCGGCCAGCGCATAGCTCGCGACCCGCAGGTTGCGCTCGGGCAGGCCGAGCGCGCGGGCGGCAAAGTTGTCTTCGGCGATGGCGAGGAAGGCATGGCCGATCAGGGTGCGTCGGTAGAGATATTCAAGGCCGATGATAGTCAGCGCGCAGGCCACCACCGGCAGCCAGAATTTTTCGTCCCAGACGCCGCTGCCGAGCCCGACCAGCTTTGGAAACGGCTGCGGCTCGGTGCCCCATTTGATCGCGGCGACCTGCTGGATCATCAGCGCCAGCGCCAATGTCGAAAGCACATAGAGATGCTGATCGAGGCTCTTCAGCACCGGTCGCACCGCGACGAATTCGGTGATCATGCCGATGATCGCGCAGGCCACCAAAGTCAGCAGGAAGCCGACGATCAGCGGCATGCCGAGCTTGAGGATGAACCACGAGCCGAACACCCCGCCGAGCATGGCGAGTTGTCCGGCCGTGAAGCTCATCACCCGCGAGGTGGAGAACATGGTGTTGTAGGTGACGCCGACGAGCGCGTAGATCGCGCCCGCCGCCAATCCAGAAGCGATGATCGAGCCGAGCATGGGAAGCGCCCCGGCCCGGCGCTATGAGTAGCCCGGGGCCAGTGCAAACGTGCCGTTCTTGGCCGAACGCGCCTCCGACATCACGATCTCTTCGGTGGGGTAACCGTTGTGCTGGGTTGGCGAGAAACTGTAGTTGCCGAAATAGCCGGGGTATTTCGACAGTGTATTCCAGTATTTGATGATGCCTTCGCTGGCGGTCGATCCGCTTTCCTCGACGCCTTTGGCGATCAGTTCGACGGCGTCGATGCCGCCGGCGATCCACCACAGCAGCGTGTCGTTGAGCGGGACGTTCGCCTTGGTGAGGCGATCGACCAGATCCTGGCTTTTTGCCGGCAGCTTGCCCGCGGAATCATAGCTGCAGCTCTTGTAGCCGACGGCGTAGACCTTGGCCCAGTTCGCGGGCTTCTCGATCAGGCCGGCGAGTTCGCCGGAAGCGAGCGAGGGATGGCCGACGAAGGAAACATCCCAGTTCATCGCGGCGCGGGTGTTGAACATCCGCGCTTCCATGCCGGTGGAGACGCTCCATACCACGATCACTTCCGCGCCGGCGTTCTTGGCGCGCAGCATATCCGGGGTCATGTCGGGCTGGGTGGCATCGATATTGGCCTGATAGACCACGTCGGCGCCGTCCTTCTTGAACGCCGCGACGGACGCGCCCACGGCCGTCACGCCATAGCCGGTGGTGTCGCCGATCACTGCGACCTTCTTCACCTTCAGCACGTTGAGGCAGTAGTTGCGGACGGCGTCGTCCCACTGGCTGTTCGACGGCGCGATGCGGAAGGCATTGGGGAATTTCGTGGGATCGATCAGGGTCTCGACCACGCAGGGATGCAGGTCGGGGATTTTTGCGCGCGCCATGATCGGCGTGGTGGCCAGCGCCTCGCCGGAATTCACCGGGCCCCAGATCGCATTGACCTTGGCCTGGCTGATCAGCTCCTGCGTGGCGTTGACCGCCTTGGTGGGGTCGCCCTGGGTGTCCCGGGTGATGATCTCGATCTTGCGGCCCTTGACGCCGCCGGCGGCATTGATGGCGTCGGTGGCGAATACCACGCCGCGGTTGAAACCGATGGTCGGCGCCGAACTCGGGCCGGTCATGGCGGCGAGCCAGCCGATCTTCAGCGGTTCGGATTGCGCGATGGCGGGCCTGGCAAGTGGAAATGTCGCCGCGCCCAAAGCGCCAGCACCGCCCAACAGAATTCCACGACGAGAAATGCTCATCTTGTCTCTCCCTGTGTTTTCGTTGCGGTGCCCGTCATTGATGCAGGCATCCGTTCGTCTGGTCCCGGTCGATGCCGGATATTCTTGGTTGCTGTCAGTCGCTTAAGTACTCCGGATAGCGCGCGCGGATCTTGTCGAGATCCCGGAGCGTACCGGACAGATGGGTGCGCAAGTGTTTTTGTGCCTCGTCAGGTTCGCCCGTCGCGATGGCTTTGGCAATCAGCTTGTGATCCCTCACGATCGCCTGCGCCTTGCCGAGCGTCGGCAGGTGCAGCCGGCGCAGCCGGTCGATATGGCCGCTGCGGCTGCGCACCAATGCCCACAGCCCGGGCTTGTCGGCGGCGTCGTACAATTTCTGGTGAAAGTCGGTATCCGCCGCCATGAATTTTGCGAAGTCGCCGGCCTTGGCGAATTGCTGTTGCAGCGCAATGATCCGGTTCAATTCGACAATGAGCGCTTCGTCATGGCTCAACGCCAGCGACCGCACGATCTCCAGCTCCAGCGCCTGGCGCAGAAAATGCGCCTGCTGGGCAAGGCCCACGTCTACCTTGCTCACCACCGTTGCATATTGCGGAAAGACTTCGACCAGTCCCTCTTTGTCGAGCCGCATCAGCGCATCGCGGATCGGCGTCGAACTGACGCCGAACTGTTCGGCCAAGGCCGCGCGCGACAGCGGCGATCCCGGCGGCAATGCCAATGAAATGATCATGTCGCGCAGCCGCTCGAACACCTGCGGCGCCGCCTGCCGGTCGCGGTCGAGCCGCTCGATGGCGCGTGAAGGGGGACGGCGGGATACGGCTTGCGCGGACATCATCGTGAAGCCAGTTGTGGTCAAAACGAGGCTGCTTGCCTTCGATGCACTAATGTATTAGTGCCTTGCGGCAAGACGGTCAACAAGATCGTGATGACGGAGGTTGCGTGATGAACAAGACGATGTGGCGTGCCGGCGCGGGCGCAATCGCGGTATTCGGCATGATGCTGACGGGCTCGCCGGCGCAGGCGCAGCAGAAGACCGAAATCTCGCTGTCGCGACAGCCCGGCATTTTCTACATGCCGACCCACATCATCGAAAAGCAGAAGCTGATCGAGAAGCACGCCGCGGCGCTGGGCCTGCCGGGCATCACCGCCAAATGGGTGACCTTCAGTGGCGGCGGCGCGCAGACCGACGCGCTGCTCGCCGGCGGCGTCGATATCCTCAACACCGGCACCGGCAATCTGTTGCTGCTGTGGGATCGCACCCGCGGCGGCGTCAAGGGCATCGTCGCCACCTCGGCGCAGCCGATGACGCTGATCAGTCGCGATCCGCATATCAAGTCGATCAAGGATTTTGGCCAGAACGACAAGATCGCGGTGCCCACCGTGAAGATCTCCACCCAGGCCATCGTGCTGCAGATCGCCGCCTCCGAAGCCTTTGGCGCCGACCAGTGGTCGAAGCTGGATGCCAACACCGTGCAGCTCGGCCATCCCGATGCCTACGCGGCGCTGTCGAATTCGCAGCATGAGGTGCGCAGCCACTTCTCGATCCCGCCCTTCACCTTCCTCGAGATGAAGAACGTGCCCGGCGCGCATGTGGTGCTGAATTCGCCCGACGTGATGGGCGGGCCGCTCAGCCAGTCGCAGTTCTTCACCACCACAAAGTTCGCCGATGCCAATCCGAAGATCATCCAGGCGCTGCGCGACGCTGCGAAGGAAGCGCAGGACCTGATCATGAACGATACCAAGACGGCGGTGGCGATCTACAAGGAAGTCACCGGCGACAAGACCGAAGCCGACGTCATCCTCGGCTGGCTCCAGGAGCCCGGCATGATGGAATACAATCTGGCGCCGCAGGGCACGATGAAGTTCGCCACCCATCTGTTCAAGACCGGCACGCTGAAGACCCAGCCCAAGGCCTGGACCGACTATTACCTGCCGTCTTCGGCCGACCTCAAGGGCAACTGATGTCCGCACTTCTCGACGTCAGCGGCGTGACGCTGCGCTACAAGACCTCCAGCGTCGTCGTCACCGCGACGGAGAAAGTCAGTTTCAGCGTCGATCGCTCCGACCGTTTCGTGCTGCTCGGCCCCTCCGGCTGCGGCAAGTCCACGCTGCTGAAGGCGGTCGGCGGCTACATGAAGCCGAGCGAAGGCAAGATGCGGATCAACGGCCGCGAGATCGTCGAGCCCGGCGCCGACCGGATGATGATCTTCCAGGAATTCGACCAGCTGCTGCCATGGAAGACGGTGCTGGAAAACGTCATGTTTCCGCTGCTGATGACGCGGAAGCTGGCAAAGAAGGAAGCCGAGGCGCGCGCCCGCGCCTATATCGAAAAAGTCAGCCTCACCCGTGTCGTCGACAGCTATCCGCACACTTTGTCCGGCGGCATGAAGCAGCGCGTCGCCATTGCGCGCGGCATGGCGATGGAGCCGGACATCCTCCTGATGGACGAACCCTTCGCGGCCCTGGATGCGCTGACGCGGCGCACCTGCCAGGATGAATTGCTGCAGCTGTGGGAAGAGACCAAATTCACGGTGCTGTTCGTGACCCACTCGATCGCTGAAGCCATCAAGATCGGCAACCGCATCCTGCTGCTGTCGCCACATCCCGGCCGGGTCAAGGCCGAGGTGATCGACGTGGACAGGGTTTCCAGTGAGGACGGCAGCGCCGCCAAGCTGGAAAAGCAGATCCACGACCTGCTGTTCGCCGACACCGCAACCGCACACTGAGAGCGCGCACCATGGGCGAAGCCAAGATCCTGATGCGCAGAGACGCGGTCGCCGTCGCCACCGATCCCTCCGAGGTCGAGCGCAAGCTCAGCGTGCCCGAGCTGTTGTGGAACGACGGCTTCGTGCGCAAGACCGCGATCATCATCTTCCTTGCGGTCGTCTGGGAAATCTACGGCACCATTCTCGACAACCCGCTGCTGTTTCCGACCTTCCACGACACCGTCATCACCATGTATGACAAGATCAAGGACGGTACGATCCCGCTGCGCGCCTGGGCGTCGCTGAAGGTGCTGTTCATGGGCTACGGCACCGGCATCGTGCTGGCCGCGCTGTTCACCATCCTCGCCATCAGCACCCGGATCGGCACCGATTTTCTCGAGACGATGACGGCGATGTTCAATCCGCTGCCGGCGATTGCGCTGCTGCCGCTGGCGCTGATCTGGTTCGGACTCGGCAATGGCAGTCTGGTGTTCGTGCTGGTGCATTCGGTGCTGTGGCCGGTGGCGCTCAACACCCATTCCGGGTTCAAGAGCGTCTCGAACACGCTGCGCATGGTCGGCCGCAATTACGGCCTGCGCGGGTTGCCCTACGTCGCGCGCATCCTGATCCCCGCCGCGTTCGGCTCCATCCTCACCGGCCTGAAGATCGGTTGGGCCTTTGCCTGGCGCACGCTGATCGCGGCCGAGCTCGTATTCGGGGTGTCGTCGGGGCAGGGCGGGCTCGGCTGGTTCATCTTCGAGAACCGCAACCTGCTCGACATCCCCGCAGTGTTCGCCGGCCTGCTGACGGTGATCGTCATTGGCCTGATCGTGGAAAACCTGATCTTCCGCACCATCGAACGCAACACCGTGCAAAAATGGGGCCTGCAGTCGTGATCGCAGACAAGGGTGGAAAATGACCAATCATAAAAAGACTCCCGATCAGTTGCGCAGCGCGCGCTGGTTCGCGCCGGACGATCTGCGTGCCTTCGGCCATCGTTCGCGGGCGATGCAGCAGGGCTATGCGCCGGAGGAGTGGAAGGGCCGCCCGGTGATCGCCATCCTCAACACTTGGTCGGATGCGCAGCCCTGCCACATGCATTTCAAGACCCGCGTCGATGACGTCAAGCGCGGCATCTTGATGTCCGGCGGCTTCCCGATGGAGCTGCCGGCGCTGTCGCTGTCGGAATCCTTCCTGAAGCCGACCACCATGCTCTACCGCAACATGCTGGCGATGGACGCTGAGGAACTTTTGCGTGGCCATCCCGTCGATGGCGTGGTGCTGATGGGCGGCTGCGACAAGACCACGCCCGGACTGCTGCTCGGCGCCACCAGCGCCGGCTATCCCGCGATCTATCTGCCGGCCGGTCCGATGCTACGCGGCAACTGGAAGGGCAAGACGCTCGGCTCCGGCTCCGACGCCTGGAAATACTGGGACGAGCGCCGCGCCGGAAAGATCTCCGACAAGGAATGGGTCGAGGTCGAAGGCGGCATCGCCCGCAGCTACGGCACCTGCATGACCATGGGCACGGCGTCGACGATGACTGCGATCGCGGAATCTATCGGCATGACGCTGCCCGGTGCGTCGTCGATCCCCGCTGCCGATGCCGGCCACATCCGCATGGCTTCGGAATGCGGTCGCAGGATCGTGGAGATGGTGTGGGAAGATCTCACGCCGAACAAGATTCAGACCCGCAAGGCGTTCGAGAACGCCATCGCGGTGGCGATGGCGATGGGCTGCTCGACCAATGCGATCATCCATCTGATCGCGCAGGCGCGCCGCGCCGGCCAGGACATCGGGCTCGACGATTTCGAGTTGGCCAGCCGCAAGGTGCCTGTCATCGCCAACGTGCGGCCAAGCGGTGACAAATACCTGATGGAGGATTTCTTCTATGCCGGCGGTCTGCCTGGCCTGATGAGCCGCATCAAGGAGCACCTGCACCTCGACGTCATGACGGTCACCGGCAAGACGCTGGGCGAGAACATCGCATCAGCCGAAGTCTATAATGACGACGTCATCCGCACCGTCGCCGATCCGATCTATGCCGAAGGCGCGCTGGCCGTGCTCAAGGGCAACCTCGCCCCCGATGGCTGCGTGATCAAGCCTTCCGCCTGCGAACCGCGCTTCCTCAAGCACTCCGGCCCCGCATTGGTGTTCGACGACTACCCGTCGATGAAGAAGGCGATCGATGACGACAATCTCGACGTCACCGCCGATCATGTGCTGATCCTGCGCAATGCCGGGCCGCAGGGCGGGCCGGGCATGCCGGAATGGGGCATGCTGCCGATCCCGAAGAAGCTGGTGAAGCAGGGCGTCCGCGACATGGTGCGCTTGTCCGACGCGCGGATGAGCGGCACCAGCTATGGCGCCTGCATCCTGCATGTGGCGCCGGAATCCTACATCGGTGGCCCGCTCGCCTTCGTAGAGAATGGTGACCAGATCACCCTCGATGTCGATGCCCGCACCATCAATCTCGATATTTCCGATGAGGAGATGGCGAAGCGCCGCGCCGCATGGAAGGCGCCGGAGCGCAATTACGAGCGCGGCTACGGCTGGATGTTCACCAAGCACATCCAGCAGGCCAACGAAGGCTGCGATTTCGACTTCCTCGAAACCTCCTTCGGCGCGCCGGTCAAGGAGCCGGTGATCTATTAGTCGTCTTCTTTGTCATTCCGGGGCAGGAGCGCGAAGCGCGAGTGAACCGGGAATCCAGAGCTGCCAGAACACCTCGGGATTCCGGGGCCGCGCAAGGGCGCGTCCCGGAATGACAAACACAAATTTGTATCTTCGAAATTGGAGTAAACATCCCATGACCAAACTCAGCGACGCGACCCGCGCCAAACTGAAGACCATCTCCACCGCCACCGTGGCGACCGCGCTGTACAAGCGCGGCTTCCGTACCCAGTGCATCCAGGACGTCCATCCGCTCGGGCCGGACCAGCCGACCCTGGTCGGCGAGGCCTTTACGCTGCGCTACATGCCGGCGCGCGAGGATCTCAACAAACTCGAGGTGTTCCGCGATCGCAGCCATCCGCAGCGCAAGGCGGTGGAGGATTGCCCGCCCGGCGCGGTGCTGGTGATGGACAGCCGCAAGGATGCCCGCGCGGCGTCGGCCGGCGCCATCCTGGTAACCCGTCTGATGAAGCGCGGCGTCGCCGGCGTCATCACCGACGGCGGTTTTCGCGATTCCGTGGAGATCGCCAAACTCGGCTTCCCCGCCTATCACCATCGCCCGAGCGCGCCGACCAATCTGACCCTGCATCAGGCCATCGAGATCAACGGCCCGATCGGCTGCGGCGACGCCCCGGTGTTTCCCGGCGACGTGATCCTGGGCGACAGCGACGGCGTCATCGTGATTCCCGCCCATCTGGCCGACGAGATTGCCAACGAAGCGTTCGAAATGACCGCCTTCGAGGATTTCGTCACCGAGCAGGTCAATGCCGGCAAATCGATCCTCGGGCTCTATCCGGCGACGGACGAGCGGACCCTGGTCGATTTCGCGGCGTGGCGGAAGGCGACCGGCCGGTAGGTCCGACGCTGATCCGCAAGAGGTCCCATGGTTCAGGGCGGGATATCTTGCGCCCGACGGAACTTCGCGCACCCGAAGTGCCTTGTCCCGCACGCGCATCATGCGCGTTCACCGTCGGGCAGAGCAGGGCGCACCATGCGACAATGGATCATCGCTTTCGGGCTGGCTTTGCTGGTGCAAAGCCCGGCCTCCGCCGCCGAGTTCAACGCCGACGCCATCAACGCCGCGAATTTTACCGGCAAGCTGCCGTCGGAGAACAAGCTCAGCCCACTGGCTGTAAAGGTTCAGGTGCTGCTCGACCGCGCGCATTTTTCGCCCGGCGAGATCGACGGCCTGTTCGGCGACAATGTCGAGAAGGCGTTGCAGGCCTTTGCCGAGGCCAACAGCCTGCCGTCGGCCAAGGTGCTGACGCCGGAGATCTGTGCAAAACTGCAGGCCGCCTCCGGCGATCCCGTGACGTCCGAATATGTACTGACCGACAAGGACGTGAAGGGGCCGTATATCGAGAAGCTTCCCGTCAAGATGGAAGACATGAAATCGCTGAAGAAACTCGACTACAGCAGCGCGAAGGAGGCGCTTGCAGAACGCTTCCACATGAGCCAGGACCTGCTCGCCGAGCTCAATCCGAAGCAGAAGTTCGATCACGCCGGCGACAGGATCACCATCGTCAACCTGCCGCACGACAAACCGGCCAAGGTGACTCGCATCGAGGTCGACAAGACAAGGCAGACGGTCAAAGCCTTTGCGAAAGATGGCGCACTGCTGGCGTTCTATCCGGCCAGCGTCGGCAGCGAGGAAAAACCGACGCCGTCAGGGATGCTGAAGGTGACATCGGTGCAGGCCAACCCGACCTATCGCTACGATCCGAAGTACAAGTTCAAGGGCGTGGAATCAACAAAGCCCTTCACCATCGAAAGCGGGCCGAACAATCCGGTCGGCACGATGTGGATCGGCCTGTCGCAGGCCGGTTACGGCATCCACGGCACGTCAGATCCCTCCAGCGTCAGCAAGACTGATTCCCATGGCTGCGTCCGGCTGACCAACTGGGATGTCACGCGCCTGGGCGAGTCGGTGAAGAAGGGCGTCGAGGTGACCTTCGTCGATGGCAAGCAGGCGGCGAAGTGAAGCTCGCGTGTCCCGCACGCGGTGCGGCACTCTTGTGCCGTTCCGCAGATGCGGGACCCATAGCGAAGGATGGGCCCCGGATCAGCAGTGCACCACGCCGCAAGTGCGGCGCAGTGCACCGCGTCCGGGGAACGAGACCGTAAGTTCCGGCTCAATTACCCCCGATAATCCCGCACCCGCTTCACCATCTGCTCCACATGGGCGATCGGTGTTTCCGGCTGGATGCCGTGGCCGAGGTTGAAGATCAGCCGGCCCGATGCGTAGTTCGCCAGCACGTCGTCGATCGCGCGATCCAGTGCCGCGCCGCCGGCGATCAGCGCCAGCGGATCGAGATTGCCCTGCACCGCGACGCGGCTCTGCACGCGCTCGCGGATGAAGGCGGGTTCCGCCGCCCAGTCGATGCTGACGGCATCGACGCCGGTGGCTTCCACATAAGCGGGAAGCAGAGCGCCGGCGCCGCGCGGAAAGCCGATGATTTTTGCATCCGGCACTTTGGCACGCACGCCGTCGACGATGCGCTTGGTGGGCTCCACCGACCAGCGCTGGAATTCACGAGGCGGCAGCACGCCGGCCCAGGTGTCGAAGATCTGCAGCACATCGGCGCCAGCCTTGAGCTGGCCGAGCAGATACACAATGGAGTTCTCGACGATGGCGTCGATGATTTTGGCAAAGGCTTCGGGATGCCGATAGGCCATCATCCGCGCCGGCGCCTGGTCCGGCGTGCCCTGGCCCGCCACCATGTAGGTCGCCACCGTCCACGGCGCGCCGCAGAATCCGATCAGCGCGATCTTCGGATCGAGCTGCGCGCGGACCCGGCGCAGCGCCTCGAACACCGGTTCGAGTTTCGTGAAGTCCGCCTGCGCCGCCAGCGTCGCGACTTTCTCCGGCGTATCCAGGGGATCGAGCCGCGGGCCCTCGCCGACCTCGAAGCGCACCGAGCGGCCTAGCGCATAGGGGATCACCAGAATATCCGAGAAGATGATCGCGGCGTCGAAATTGAAACGCCGGATCGGCTGCAGCGTCACCTCGGCGGCGAAATCCGGATTGAAGCAGAGATCGAGGAAGCCGCCGGCTTGCGCCCGGACCTCGCGATACTCCGGCAGGTAGCGGCCGGCCTGTCGCATCATCCACAGCGGCGGCACCGCCTGGCGGCGGCCGGCGAGAACATCGAGGAACGGTTTGGCAATCGGGGACTGTGTCAAGCGGAGGTTCCGTGGTTGGTCGACAGGCGTCATGGTGGGTCCTGATACACTGCCGCCCGGCGCTTGGCGAGGTGTGAACAGCCCGACATGCAGGCCGGGAGAAGGCCGCGGGCTTCAACGTGCGGTGCTGAAATTCGAGGAGTTGACCGCGCGGAGCGTGTGCTATTGATGCAGCTCAATGTGCCGCAGAACCGAAAATCTAAAATGACTGACATGAACATCATCGCCACACCGACCAGCCTCGCCGAACAGCACCGCGCCCAAGCAAAGGTCTGGTTCGAATCGTTGCGCGATCGCATCTGCGCTGAAGTCGAAGCGCTGGAGCGCGAGGCGCCCGCCGATCTTTTCCCGGGGGAACCGACCACTTTCACCTACAAGCCCTGGACCCGCGCCACCGGTAGCGGCGGTGGCACCGGCGGGTTCCTCAGCGGCGGCCGGCTGTTCGAAAAGATCGGAATCCATACCTCGTCGGCGAACGGAAAATTGTCGCCGGAAATGGCGAAGACGCTGCCCGGCGATGGCGTGCAGCTGGACTACGTTTCCACCAGCATCAGCCTGATCATGCATCCGCGCAGCCCGCGGGTGCCGACGGTGCACATGAACACGCGCTTTCTCTCGACGGCACAAGGCTGGTTCGGCGGCGGCGCGGACCTGACGCCGATGCTGCCGGAGCAGCGCAGGGCAGACGCGCCGGATACGCTGACCTTTCACGCCGCGATGCGCCGCGCCTGCGACGCCCACGACCCCGCTTACTACGAAAAATTCAAGGCCTGGGCCGATACCTATTTCTTCCTGCCGCATCGCGGCCAGGCCCGCGGCGTCGGCGGCATTTTTTACGATCACCTCAACAGCGGCGATTTCGACAAGGACTTTGCCTTCACCCGCGATGTCGGGTCCGCCTTTCTCGAGGTCTATCCGAAGATCGTCCGCGCGCGCATGCTCGAGCCATGGACCGAAGCCGAACGCGCCCAGCAACTCGCCTGCCGCGGCCTCTATGTCGAATTCAATCTGCTCTACGACAAAGGCACCATGTTCGGCCTGCAGACCGGCGGCAACATCGAAACCATTTTGAGCTCGATGCCGCCGCTGGTGAGCTGGAGCTGACGCGCGCATCTGCGTGACATCAATCCCGCTTGGACGGGCGCGTCAATCGAAGGCGTCCCTGCATGCGCGGCAGGAACTGCGCGCCCTGCGCGCCCAAGAACTGCCGCATCGCCTGTGCAGGCGGCAGCAGCACCTTGTCCTTCCTGTTGACGACAAACCATTGCCGGATGATCGGCAGCCCGACCACGTCCAGCATGGTCAGCCGGCGCTCGTCGAGTTCGGTCGCCACCGTGTGCGCGGAAATAAATGCGATGCCGAGGCCGGCGATGACGGCCTGCTTGATGGTTTCGTTGCTGCTCATCTCCATGCCGATCACCGGCCGGACGCCCGCGGTTTCGAACAGCTGTTCCATCAGGCCGCGCGTCCCCGAGCCGGGCTCGCGCGTCAAAAAGGTTTCCCCCGCAAGATCGGTCAGGGCCAGGCGCGGCTTTCGCGCCAGACGATGTCCCGTGGGCGCGATGATGACATGGGGGTGATCGCCGATCAGGTGCACATCCATCTCGATGTCCACCGGCGGCCGGCCCATGATCGCGATATCGAGATCGTAGCCGCGCAGTGCGGCGCCGATTTCCTGGCGGTTGCCGATCGTCAACTTGATCTCGATCTCCGGATGCAATCTGGAAAATCCCGAGATCGCGAACGGGACGAAGTATTTCGCCGTGCTGACCGCGCCGATCGAAATCCGTCCCCCGGTCTTTCCCGCCATCATCTCCAGCGATGTCGCGCACGCCGCCAGTGCCGCCTCGATCCGTTCCGACAGCGCCAGCACCTCGCGGCCGGCATCGGTCAATAGCATGCCGTCGCCGGTGCGTTGGACCAGCGGCAATCCGGCGAGCGCCTGCAGGTTGCGCAGCTGCAGGGTGACCGCGGGCTGGGTGAGATGCAGCTTCCCCGCCGCCGCCGTGATGCTGCCGTTGGCGGAGAGGGCTGCGAGCGCCCGCAGCTGCCGGATCGAGACGTCGCGAAACCGCTTCGACATATAAGAATAACTTTCGTTCCAGCGAAGATAATGAAATTTCCCTTATTTGGCGGCGCGCGTCAATATCTGTGGGCAACAGGAGCGGCCGTCTTCGGGCGGATCAATGCAACCAACGCCTCATGCAAGAAGGGGCGGTGCATTTCCTGGGAGGCGACGATGACCAACGACCTGACACTGTTTCGGCATACCAATCTGTTCGCAGGGCAGGACCCTTTGCGGGGCGCGGTCGCGGCTGGGGTGGATGCCTTTGCCCGCGCGTCGATCGAGATTTCCGAACTGGTCGGCCGCGGCGCGCTGGCCGGGATTACCGGGCAGGCGCAAGGCGGCCAGAACGCCGATGGCGACGTGCAGAAGGATCTCGACGTCCGCGCCGACCAGATCATTCGCGAGGCCCTGAAGGCAGTGCCTTACGCAGCGCTGGCCTCGGAAGAAGCCGAGACGCATGAAGTCGGCGACGCCTTGGGGCCGATCGCGATTGCCTATGATCCGCTCGACGGATCGTCGAACATCGAGACCAACATGACGGTGGGGACGATCTTCTCCATCATGCCGGCCACGCCGGGCGAAGCGCCCTTCACCAGCAAAGGCAGCGCGCAGATCGCCGCCGGCTTTGTCGTCTATGGCCCGCAGACCTCGCTGGTGCTGACGCTCGGCGATGGCGTCAACATCTTCACGCTGGACCGCGCCGAGCGCAGCTACAAGCTGATCCGGCAGCGCGTGCAGATTCCGGCCGAGAGCGCCGAATACGCCATCAACGCTTCGAACCATCGTCACTGGGAGCAGCCGGTGCGCGATTTCGTCGAGGAATGCCTTGCCGGCGAGGAAGGTCCGCGCAGCAAGAATTTCAACATGCGCTGGATCGCTTCGCTGGTGGCCGAGGCCTATCGTATCCTGATCCGCGGCGGCGTGTTCCTCTATCCGTCCGACGCCCGCGAAGGCTATGCCGACGGCCGGCTGCGGCTGCTCTATGAAGCGCATCCGATGGCCTTCATCGTCGAGCAGGCCGGCGGCAGCGCAACGACCGGCCGCGAGCGCATTCTCGATCTCGCACCCTCCGCCATTCACCAGCGCGTTCCTCTGATCATGGGTTCGATCAGCAAGGTTCAGCGCATCGAACTCCTGCATCTTGATCCCGCCGCCGCGACCAAAGCAGCTCCGCTATTCGCGCGACGGGGTCTTTTCCGTGTCTAGGGGCGTCCATGTCGCGAAAGCATCCGATCATTTCGATCACCGGCTCGTCAGGCGCGGGCACCACTTCGGTGAAGCGAACATTCGAGCAGATCTTTCGCCGCGAGAAGGTTGAGGCGGCCTATATCGAAGGCGATGCGTTTCATCGCTACGACCGTCTGGATATGCGCAACCGAATGGCCGAGCAGGCGCAGCTTGGCAACAAGCACTTCAGCCATTTCAGCCCCGAGACCAACCTGTTCGAGGAGCTGGAGACCACCTTTCGCGACTACAGCACGACCGGTTGCGGCAAGACCCGCTATTACATTCACAACGACACCGAGGCCGAGCTGCACGGCGGTTCGCCCGGCACTTTCACCGACTGGCTGTCGCTGCCGGACAATTCCGACCTGCTGTTCTATGAGGGCCTGCACGGCGCGGTGGTGACCGAAACGGTCAATGTCGCGCAATATGCCGACCTCAAGATTGGCGTCGTGCCGGTCATCAATCTGGAGTGGATTCAGAAGCTGCATCGCGACCGCAGTGATCGCGGTTATTCCACCGAGGCCGTCACCGACACCATCCTGCGGCGGATGCCGGACTATATCCATTATATCTGCCCGCAGTTCACCGAGACCGATATCAATTTCCAGCGCGTGCCGATGGTCGATACCTCGAATCCCTTCATCGCGCGCTGGATCCCGACGCCCGATGAATCGATGGTGGTGATCCGCTTTCGCAACCCGCGCGGCATCGACTTCCCCTATCTACTGTCGATGATCCCCAACAGCTTTATGTCGCGCGCGAACTCGATCGTCATTCATGGGTCGAAGCTCGATCTGGCGATGCAGCTGATCCTGACGCCGCTGATCATGCAACTGATCGAGCGCAAACGAGGCGCAAAATAGCAAGATTTCAAAAGAAATAAGGGAGTGGAGGAATCATGGCGCGCATCACATTGAGACAATTGCTGGATCACGCCGCCGAGCATGGCTACGGCGTGCCGGCGTTCAACGTCAACAACATGGAGCAGGGGCTGGCGATCATGGACGCCGCGGCGGCGGTCGATGCGCCGGTCATCATCCAGGCCTCGCGCGGCGCTCGTTCCTACGCCAACGACATCATGCTGGCGAAGATGATCGACGCCTTGGAAGAAATGTATCCGCAGATCCCGCTCTGCATGCATCAGGACCATGGCAACGAGGAAGCCACCTGCGCCACCGCGATCAAGCACGGCTTTACCTCGGTGATGATGGACGGCTCGCTGAAGGCGGATGCCAAGACTGCCGCCGATTATCAGTACAATGTCGACATCACTCGCCGCGTCGTCGATATCGCGCACTGGATCGGCGCCTCCGTCGAAGGCGAACTCGGTGTGCTCGGCTCGCTGGAGCATGGCGGTGGCGAGCAGGAGGATGGCCACGGCGTGGAAGGTGCGGTCAGTCATGACCAGTTGCTGACCGATCCGGATCAGGCTGTCGATTTCGTCCGCGCCACCAAGGTCGATGCGCTGGCGATCGCGATGGGCACCTCGCATGGCGCCTACAAGTTCTCGCGCAAGCCGGATGGCGACATTCTCGCCATGCATGTGGTCGAGGAGATTCACCGCCGGCTGCCGAACATTCATCTGGTGATGCATGGCTCGTCGTCGGTGCCGCAGCCGCTGCAGGACATGTTCAACGAATTCGGCGGCGAGATGCCGCAGACCTGGGGCGTGCCGGTGGAGGAGATCGTCCGCGGCATCAGGCACGGCGTGCGCAAGGTCTATATCGATACCGACTGACGGCTCGCCATGACCGCGGCGTTCCGCAAGGTCGCCGAGTCCAGCAAGAGCGAATTCGACCCGCGAAAATTTCTCAAGCCGGCGTTGGATGCCATG
>JAQGKA010000074.1 GCA_028290355.1 Tardiphaga sp.
ACAGCATCGTCGCCAGGATCAGGCCGTCGATGCCGTGGCGGCTGACCGTCGTCGCCACCAGCACGATGAAAGCGCCGGCCGGACCGCCGATCTGAAACCGGCTGCCGCCCAGCGCCGACACCAGGAAGCCGCCGATCACCGCGGTGATCAGCCCGCGGTCGGGGGACGTGCCCGAGGCAATGGCAATCGCCATCGACAGCGGCAGCGCCACGATCGCCACGGTAAGGCCGGACAGCACGTCGCCACGAAAATCGGCGAAGCTATAGCCTTCACGCAGCACGGTAATCAGTTTTGGGGTGAACAGCTCTGCGAATGTCGGCCCATGAGGCCGCCGCGCCTGTTCTCTGGAAACATCCATTCCGGCTCGTCCTGTCGCTTGCCCCTGATATCGATTGGCGCCGCGACCCGCGCCCAACCGTTCAGCTTTGACCTGTCAGCTTCGGTGGCGGACCGGGCTGCTTCAGCCGCACCCCTCGCCCTCCGGAATCGCTCCGGACGTCTTCGCCGATCAGATCGACGCCGGCGCGATTGAACGCATCGACGACCTTGATCAGCGAATCCACCACCCCCCGGACGTTGCCGTCGCTCGCTTCCATGCGCTGGATCGTCGGCAGCGATACGCCGGCCAGTTCGGCCAGCCGCTTTTGATCGACCCCCAGCAGTGCCCGCGCCGCGCGCATTTGAAACGATGTGATCAAGCGAGGTTTCCTGTTTCAAAATCCATATATCATATCTGAGGTATCTTCAATGATGTTTAATACATCAATCGAACAATCAGACGCCTGATTTGACGATGAGTTCCGCGACGTCGGAACGCGATGTGAGACGGAGTTTAAAACCCCCGAAGCTCCCAAACCGCGCAAGATGGCCGCTGAACGAACTCGACGTTTTGCGCTGCCAATATGCTTCGGCCCACGCGAGCAAAGCCGCGTGCTCGTCAGCGGTTGCGCCTCGCCAGGGACCGCGCAGGGCGAGACTTTCACTGCAGACGTTCCAGGGCATGTCGAGCCAGATCAGCGTTGAAGCACGTGGCAGCGCCATCTCCGCAAGCCAGCCAAAAACACCTTCGACGATCCATACAGGGGCAGCCGCAACGTCCGCCACAAGGCGTCTGGCGACGTCCTCGTCTCGCTTCAATCCAACCTTGTCCTGCCAATGGAAGTTGTCGAGGTCGAACACCGGCACGCCCGCACGCTGCCCGATCGCGCGCGCGAGTGTACTCTTACCGGAACCGCTATTGCCGATGATCACCACGCGAGGCCCGAGGATCATCGGCATAGCAACATTTTACGCCGCGACGCCGTGCGCGGCGATGATCTGGTCGGCGGCACGGCCGGTGACTTCGGCCATATGGTCGAAGCTGCGCGTAAAATGCCCGGCGCCGGCGGTGGCGGAGCGCAGTTCGACGATCAGGTCCCCTATCTCGGCCTCCGGCAACATCGCGCGAACCGTGTCCCAGCCCGGCCAGTTGTCGCGGGTGTCGAAGCCCAGAATTTGCCCGCGCCGGCCCGAAAGGATCGCATTGATCTTGGCGGTGGCCTCCGTGGGGCAGACGATCTCGACCACATGAATCGGCTCCAGCAGCACCGGCTGGCACTGCGGCAGCGCCTCGCTGACGCCGATCCGTGCCGCGGTACGAAACGCCAGGTCGGAGGAGTCGACGCTGTGAAACGAACCGTCGGTCAGCGTGACCTGCACGTCGATGACCGGGAAGCCAAGCGGGCCGCGCAACAACCCATCGACGACGCCCTCTTGCACCGCCGGAATGTAATTGCGCGGCACAGCGCCGCCGACCACCTTTTCCTGGAACGCAAACCCCTCGCCGCGCGGCAGCGGGCGCACCTCCAGCACCACATCGCCGAACTGGCCGTGGCCGCCGGACTGCTTCTTGTGCCGGCCGCGCTGGAGGATCGGTTTGCGAATGGTCTCCTGATAACCGATCACCGGCGGCTGCGATTTGACGTTGACGCCGAAACGTTCCCGCAGCCGCTCCAGCGCGACGCGCAGATGCATCTCGCCCTGCCCCCACAGCACTACGTCATGGGTGCGGGCATTGTTGACCACGGTGAGCGAAGGGTCCTCCTCGTTCAGCCGGAGCAAGGCCTGGCCGAGCTTGACGTCGTCCTTGCGGTCGGTGGCGGCGAGCGCCATCGCCAGCACCGGCGCTGCCGGGATGACGTTCACCAGCGCGGCCGGCGCGGTCTTGCCGGCGGACAGCGTGTCACCGGTCTTGATTTGGTCGAGCTTACCGAGCGAGACGGTGTCGCCGGCTTCGGCGGCGGCGCGCTTGCTGTCATGGGAGCCGTTCATCGCCAGAATGCCGGAGACGCGGCCGGTCTCGCCCGATGACGATTGCAGCGTCGCGCCGTCGTCGAGGTGGCCGGCGAGCACGCGCGCCAACGACAGCTTGCCGCCGTGCTGCAGATGGGTGGTCTTCAGCACGTAAGCGAGCGCGTCCTTGGTGGCCGCAGGCACGCCGAGACGTTTCGCGGTGTCGTCAACGCCGGGCGCTTCGTGACGCAGCGCCTTCATCAGCCGCAGCACGCCGTTTTCGCGCAAGGCCGAGCCGAGCAGCACCGGACAGATCAGGCCCTCGCGCAATTCGCGGGCGAGATCGTCGAACACGGCGTCCGCCGGCGGGGGAATGTCTTCGAGCAGTTGCTCCATCAGCGCGTCGTCGTGGTCGGCGAGTTTTTCGAGCATCGCAAACCGCGCTTCCTTCTCTCGATCGAGATCGCCGCCATCCAGCGCGACGACTTCGGAGGGCTTATGCTCGCGATAGACAAAAGCGCGCTCCAGCGCCAGATCGACGAAGCCGGCGATCAGGTCGCCGTTCCAGATCGGGATCTGCCGCAGCACCAACGGGATCCGCGAAGCCGGCTGCAAGGTGCCCAGGGTTTCGCGAATGCGCTTGTGGGCGCGGTCGATCTTGTTGAGGAACAGGAAGCGGGGAATGCCGAGGTCTTCCAGCTCGCGCAGGATCAGCTGCAGTTGCGGCAGCTTTCGCGCATCGGCCTCGCAGACCACCACGGCGGCATCGACCGCCGGAAGGGCCGCGCGCATGTCGTGGGCGAATTCCACCGAGCCGGGACAATCGATGAACGTGTAGCTATCCCCCATGAAGGTCGTGCTGGCGGAGCTGAGACCGACGCCCATTTTGTGACGGCGGGCCTCCGCACCGGCATCCCCGACGCTGGTACCGGCATCCACGCTGCCGGCCCGCGGGATCGCACCGGTGCGGGCCAGGATCGCTTCAAGCAGTGTGGTTTTTCCGCTTTGGAAAGGGCCCACCAGTGCAATGCACCGGGGACCGCGGGGACTTCTCACGTCGTGTCCCATTGCCGCCTCCTGATCTGGAGCTCGGCCCGTGATTGGGTCGGCGCGGCGATGGTCCCCCCGAGACGCCAAATTGGCAAGATGGAAACGTTATTGCGATGCGCAATGTTCCGCGAGGCGGCCCGGCAACGCCGAGACGCCTCGCGGAGAAGGATGCGGGTCTTACCGTCCCGGGCGCAGTTCGAGGCTTTCGAGGCCGGCGGCGACGTTGAGGCCGGTGGAGCCCTGCAGGCTGAGCGGCTGCAGCGCGATCGAATTGGCGGAGCCGCCGACCAGCACATTGGCGCCGAGGCCGACGCCGAACGAGGCGCTGCCCTGCGCGCCGGCATAATTGCCGGAGAGATCGCCTACCCCGGCACGCTCCACCGGCGCGAACACCGCCCAGCCAAGCGCGGTTTCCTGGGTGATACCGAGATCGATACCGACCTTGCGGATGGTGGCGACATAGGGCTGGTCCGGGCGGCCTTCGGCGCGCAGCACGCAGCCGAGATTGGTCACCGAACCGACGACGAAGCCGACGCTGGCGCCGCCGCGGCACTGCAGCACGCCGATCTGAACGGCTCGCGGCGCCTGCGCCTGCGCGCTGA
Organism: Tardiphaga sp.; assembly: GCA_028290355.1. Taxonomy (GTDB): domain Bacteria; phylum Pseudomonadota; class Alphaproteobacteria; order Rhizobiales; family Xanthobacteraceae; genus Tardiphaga. The sequence continues at coordinate 3,924 of JAQGKA010000074.1, forward strand.
AGGCAACCAGTGTCGTCGCAGCAATACCTAGAAATAGCGAGAGGCGGCTCATGGCAGGGGTCTCCGGAGTGAGCGATGTGATGCGGACCAAAAGCGCGGACAGTTCTGAACCCGTCCACGCCAATCGCTTATCCATAGCCAATGACACCGCTCAATGACAGCTATGCGCTTTCGCTATCAAACAAAAAAGGCCCGCTTGCGCGGGCCTTTTCGTTAACCTTGTCGTCGATCAGTGATGATGGCGATGATGGCGCACGCGACGGCCGCGCACCGGAGCAGCGGGCACGAGGTCGAGGCTGACGACGCCGGCCGCCACGTTGAGGCCGGTCTGGCCCTGAACGCTGATCGGCTGCAGGGTGTAGGCATTGCCGGCACCGCCGAGCAGGAAGTTGCCGCCGAAGCCGACGCCGACCGACGCATTGGAGTCGACGCCGCCGTAGCTGCCGGCCAGACCGCCGCGCGGCACGCGGGCGTTGGGCGCGAAAGCGGTCCACTGCACGGTGGTGTTCTGGGTGAAGCCGAGATCGAGGCCGAAGCGCTTGATGTTGGCGACGTAACCCTCTGCACGGCCGCCTTCGCTCTGGAAGACGCAGTTCAGGGTCGCATTCGAACCGACCACGAAGCTGACGTTCTGGCCGCCGGTGCACTCGAGCACGCCGACGCGAACGCCCTGCTGCGCATTCGCGGACGCGAACGACGCAACCAGGGCAACCGTCGCGATGCCGAACATTTTAGAAAGCCGCATAGATATACTCCGCCTTTTTGAGATAGAATTGCGTGGGCACAAGAAGGAAGCGCAGTGTTCAAAACAAGGCGCTTCCAAAAACAAACCTTAAAAAGGCTTGCAAGGTTGCCGGATGTTAATTTGACTTATCGCAGATTTCCACAGAACCGCTGAATGCGGTTGCAGGCATCTTCGAGGTCCGACGTTTTGGTGGCATAGGAGATTCGAAACGCCGGTCCAAGACCGAACGCCGAACCCTGTACTACAGCAACGCCTTCGGTCTCCAGTAGCTCGGTGACGAAATCCTCGTCATTGGCGATCACCTTGCCCGACGGCGCGGTCTTGCCGATGGTGCCGGCGCAAGACGGATAGACATAGAATGCGCCTTCCGGCCGCGGACAATCGAGGCCGCTGGCCTGGTTCAGCATCGATACCACCAGATCGCGGCGTTCCTTGAACACGGCATTGTTGGCCGGGATGAAGTCCTGCGGACCGTTCAAGGCTTCCACCGCCGCCCATTGCGCGATCGACGACGGGTTCGACGTCGACTGCGACTGGATCGTCGCCATCGCCTTGATCAGTTCAGCGGGACCGCCGGCGTAACCGATGCGCCAGCCGGTCATGCAATAGGCCTTGGAGACGCCGTTCACCGTCAGCGTGCGATCGAACAGTTTCGGTTCGATCTGCGCCGGGGTGGTGAACACGAATTCGTCATAGACCAGATGCTCGTACATATCGTCGGTCATCACCCAGACATGCGGGTGCTTGACCAGCACGTCGGTGAGCGCCTTCAGTTCGGCACGCGAATAGGCGGCACCGGTCGGGTTCGACGGCGAGCACAGGATGATCCACTTGGTCTTCGGCGTGATCGCCGCTTCCAGCGCGGAGGCCTGCAGCTTGAAGCCGAAATCGGCAGTGCAGATGACCGGCACCGGCGTGCCGCCGGCCAGCGCCACCATTTCGG
>JAQGKA010000084.1 GCA_028290355.1 Tardiphaga sp.
CTCACGCCCTGTTCGATCATCGTCACGCCGAACAATCGGTGCATGCGGCTCATCGTCACCGCGTTGTGGGTGACGATCAGATAGCGGGTCGCGGTTTCCTGGGTCATTGCGTCGAGCAGGTCGCAGAAGCGTTCGATATTGGCGTCGTCGAGCGGCGCGTCGACTTCGTCGAGCACGCAGATCGGCGAGGGGTTGGTCAGGAACACCGCGAAGATCAGCGCCAGCGCGGTCAGCGCCTGCTCGCCGCCGGAGAGCAGCGACAGCGTCTGCGGCTTCTTGCCGGGCGGTTTTGCGATGATCTCGAGGCCGGCTTCCAGGGGATCGTCGCTCTCGATCAGCTTGAGCTCGGCTTCACCGCCGCCGAACAGTTCGACGAACATCCGCTTGAAGTGGCCGTTGACCACCTCGAACGAGGTCAGGAGCCGTTCGCGGGCTTCCTTGTTGAGGCTCTGGATGCCCTGGCGCAGCCGCTTGATGGCTTCGACCAAGTCGTCGCGCTCGGTGGCGAGGCTGTTATGCGAGCCTTCCACTTCGTTGAGCTCTTCCTCGGCGCGCAGGTTGACGGCGCCGAGCCGCTCGCGGTCGCGGCGCAGTTTTTCCAGGTCGGCTTCGATCTCCGGCAACGGCGGAAGTTCGTCGCCCTGCTTGATCTCGGCGAGGCCGGCGACGGCTTCCGGCTCGACTTCCAGCATGTCGCGGATTTCGCGCTCGATGTCCTCGAGCCGGCGGCGACCGCCTTCCATGCGCTCCTCGGCGCGGGCGCAGGCTTCGCGCGCGCTCGACAGCGCTTCCAGCGACGCCTTGGCATCGCGGTCGGTTTCCTTCATCGCGTTTTCAGCGGTCTGCAGCGCGTCGGCGGCGAGCTGGCGTTCCTGCTCGGCGTTCTCGACTTCGCTGATCAGCGCGCGGCGCTTCTGCAGGAATATCGCGGGTGCGTCTTCCAGCTCGGCGCGCTCGGCGGTGACTTCGGTGACGCGGGACGCCACGGTCTCGATCTGCGACGCGGCGCTGGCCTTGCGGTTCTGCCAGTCGGCGCGCTCGGCGATGATCGCCTGCACCCGGCGGTCGGCCAGTTCGGCCTCGCGCGCCAGCGCCTGGGCCTCGGCGCGCACCTGGGCGGCGATCCGGCGATGGCCCTCGATCTCGCCGCGCACGCTGGCGAGACGGGCTTCGGCGTCGGCGCTGTCGGGCAGATATTCCAGCGCGGCATGGGCGCTCTCATGCGCCGCTTCGGCTTCGGCGCGGTCGTTGGCGAGGCGCGTTTGCGCTTCGGTCAGCGCCGAGCGGCGGGCGGCGTGGCGGTTGATCTCGCGCTCGGCATTGGCATGGCGCTCGCGGGCCTGGTCGATGTCGCGGCGGGCATTGCGCAGCGCGTCGCGGGAAGCGGCTTCGGCGGACGAGGCTGTCTTCAGCGCGGCTTCGGCCTGTTCCAGCGCCTCGCGCTTGAAGGCGGCGTCGATGCGGGCCTGTTCGAGGTCGGCTTCGATGTCGGTGAGGCGGGCGCGCTCGGCAAGGCGGCGGGCGGCGCCGGTCGGCGCATGGGCGCCGGCGACGAAACCATCCCAGCGCCAGACATCGCCTTCGCGCGACACCAGCCGCTGCCCGGTCTTGAGCTGCGACACCAAAGCGGCGCCCTGTTCCTTGGAGACGACGCCGATCTGCTTCAGGCGGCGCGAAAGCTCAGCCGGCGCATTGACGTGATCGGCCAGCGATTCCACGCCTTCCGGCAGTGCGGGATCGTCTTCATGCACGCCGGCATCGGTCCAGCGCATCGGCGCCGAGGGATCGACCGGCGCGTCGAGATCGTCGCCGAGCACGGCGCCGAGCGCCTTTTCAAAGCCCTTGGTGACGCTGACGCCATCGATGATCGGCGGCCACAGGTTCTTGGTCTCGCCGTTGAGAATCTTCGAGATGGTGCGGGCTTCGGTCTCCAGCCGCTGCACCTTCTTGTCGGCTTCATTCAGCGGCGCGCGCGAGGATTCCAGTGTCTGCCGGGCGGCGAGATGCGCGGACTCGGCGTCCGCCACGGTGCCTTCGGCCTGCAGCAGGATCTCCTGCGCGGTTTCCATCAAGGCGGCGAGTTCGTCGACGTCGCCGAAGCCAGCGGTCTGCTGCGTCAGCCGCTCGATCTCGGCTTCCACATTGCCGATTTCCTGGCCCAGCCGCGCCAGCCGGTTGGCATGGGTGCGGACATTGGACTGCAGCTGGTTGCGCTTCGCGGTCATGTCCGCATGCGCGGTGGTCAGTTCGGAGAAGGTGCGCTCGGCCGCGGCCAGCACCGCCTCGGCTTCGGAGACGCGGTCATCGACGCCGCCGCGCTGCTCGACGCGCGACATGATCTCTTCCTTGAGCATCGCGTCTTCTTCGTCGAGGCGAACAAGTGCGGCGTCGGCATCTTCGGATTGCTTCTGCTCGCGCGCTACGTCGGATTCGAACTGCGCCAGCCGGCGATCGAGTTCGCCGACACGCTCCTTGGCGCGGACTTCCTCGCGGTCGAGCAGTTCGCGGGCATTGGTCAGGCGCTGCAGGCCGGCGGCGGCGCGGGCTTCGGCCTCGCGCAGCGCCGGGAGTTCGGAGGCGCGGATCGCCTGGATGCGGGCGGATTCGCCCTGCTCGCGGGTGCGTTCGGCGAGATCGCGGACGTTGAGGTCGTGGGTCTGCTGGGCCTCGGCGACGTCGGCATGGGCCTGCAGCCAGCGCAGGTGGAACAGCGTGGCCTCGGCCTTGCGCACCTTCTGCGCCACTTCGCGGTAGCGAATCGCCTGCCGGGCCTGCTTCTTCAGGCCTTCCATCTGGCCGGAGAGCTGACCGATCACGTCCTCGACGCGGGTCAGGTTGGTTTCGGCGGCCTTCAGGCGCAGTTCGGCCTCATGGCGGCGGGCATGCAGGCCGGCGACGCCGGCGGCGTCTTCCAGCACGCGGCGGCGCTGCTCGGGTTTCGCCTGGATGATTTCGCCGATCTTGCCCTGATGGACCAGCGCCGGCGAACGCGCGCCGGTGGCAGCGTCGGCAAACAGAATCTGGACATCGCGGGCGCGGACGTCGCGACCGTTGATGCGGTATTGCGAGCCGGCATCGCGCTCGATCCGGCGCGAAATCTCCAGCATCTCGGAATCATTGACCGCCGACGGCGCGGTGCGGTCGGTGTTGTCGATGGTCATCACCACTTCGGCGTGGTTGCGCGAGGCGCGGTTGCCGGAACCGGCGAAGATCACGGCATCCATGTCGGCCGCGCGGAGAGACTTATGGGAGGTCTCGCCCATCGCCCAGCGCAGCGCCTCCACCAGATTAGACTTGCCGCAGCCGTTTGGCCCGACCACGCCGGTAAGGCCCGGCTCGATCATGAAATCGGTGGGCTCAACGAACGACTTGAATCCGTGCAGGCGCAGGCGCGTGAGTTTCATGGACACGTTACTCTAATAAGGCCGCCCGGCTTTGGCACCGGCGGCTCATGGGCAGAGCGCGAATCGTCCAGCACGAACAATACCATAAACGGTATTTCGGTGCGTGCGGAGACTCGCACGCCTGCGGCTCTCATGGGCCGGACAATGGCGAGACGGGCGCCGAAGGGCAACGGGGCGCGGGGGCTTTTCCAGAGGTGTTTGCAGCTGCCATGCCGCCGCAGCGTCACGATGACGTCTTTGGCGCGCCGATGGACGCCGCGTTCACTGATATCGGAATGAAATGACTTAGTCGCCGCTCGGCTGTTGCCATGACACCATGGCTGTCCAGCTGTGACGACAGCCCTGCTACTCCTGTCATGCGCGATCGTCTACGTTGCGCCCGGGATGGCGTTGGGGATGGGCAGTTGTTCGACGGGTTTTACAAATGTGAGTATCAGGCCGGCGAGGTGGTCGGCCGCAGCGTGATGTATGTCCATGCCGGCAGGATGCTCGGCGGCAATTCGGCGTTTGCCCATGTCGGCTCCTATGAGGCGGTCGGCGACGAGATCATCGGCCGGGTCGCGGGGCAGCGCCATGCCGTCGATCGGCGCTTCAAGACGCTGTATGGCAACGACGACGACGAGGTCGTCATTCGCGGTCGCGCCGAGGGCAACACCTGGCGTTTCGAGGGCGCCCCGACGCAGGCGCCGGGCGCGGTGCTGCGGTCGGTGATGACGCGGCTCGACGAGGAGTCCATGCCGGCCGCCGGCATCGTCGGCGACGGCGGCATCGTCAACGGGCTGTACTCCGTGCACATCAGGATGCTCGACGGGGTCGACGGCGGCCTGACCGGCGTGATGCTGCTGCATGACGGCCGGATGCTCGGCGGCGACGCGTTCTTCTACTATCTCGGCGCCTACTCTTCGGCCAACGGCCGCTGGAAGGGCGAGATCCTCAACCAGGAGCACACGCCGGCCAAGGGCGATCCGATCTTCGGCGGCCATGAGGTCGGCATCGGCTTTTCCGGCAGCTGCGACGAGGCCGGCGCGGAATGGGAGGCAACCGCGCTGGCGGGCAAGCGCAGCATGCGGCTGAAGGCCACGCTGACGCTGTTGCACCGGGCCTGAGGCGCGGGCGCGAGAGCGCGAAGGTGTAGCTGTCTGAAAATCGGATCGCGAAGTGGCGCTAGCGCTCATGGTCTCCCTCCCCCTTGCGGGGAGGGTCGGCCGAGCGACGGCAATGCGCAGCATTGTCGGAAGCGGAGGCCGGGGTGGGGGTCCACACGCACGGCTTCCGATGTTTCACCCCCACCCGACCGGCCTGTCGGCCGGCCACCCTCCCCGCAAGGGGGAGGGAGAAGAAAGAGGGCGCCGCTTCGGCTATGAAGCTACCGACCTCAGCTCTTCAGCAGCGACGTGATCTTCTTGGAGAATTCCTCGAACGAGGTTTCGCCCTTCAGCATTTCGCCGTTGATGAAGAAGGTCGGGGTCGAGTTGACCTTCAGCACCTCGTTGGCGAATTTCTGGTCGGCGGCGATCTTGTCGAGCAGCGCCTGGTCCTTGAGGCAGGCTTCCACCGCCTCCTGGCTGAGGCCGGCCTGCTTGCCGATCCGGGTCAGGCTGGCGGCGGTGTCCTTCATCACCCAGTCGTCCTGGGTCTTGAACAGCAATTCGGTCACGGCGAAATACTTTGCCGCGTCGTCCTTGGCGATGCAGCGCGACAGCATGGAGCCGGCGGCGGCCTTGATGTCGAGCGGGAATTCGCGAAACACGAAGCGGATCTTGCCGGTGTCGATGAAGGCTTCCTTGATCTTCGGGAACACGTCCTTGGTGAACGCCGCGCAATGCGGGCAGGTCATCGAGGCATATTCGGTGACGGTGACGGTGGCGTCCTTCGGGCCCAGCACCATGTCGGGTAGCGACACCGGCTTGGCGACATCGGCGGCGGAGGCGCTCTGGGCAAAAGCCTGATCGATCAGCATCAGCGGCGAGACGCCGGCCAGCGCGGCAAGGCCGGTAAGCGACAAAGCGGTGGTGAAGGCACGGCGCGTGATGATCAACGGAGGGCTCCCTATCGGCGCGGCGCGCCCGGAAATGGTACCTGTTCGCTAACTTGAAACGACAATTGTGGCAAGCACGGGCCGGGACACGTTGTCAGGCAAAAGCTCAATTCCGCTTGATCGAGGCGCCCAGCCGCGCCAGCGCTTGGCGCAGCTCGTCGTCCTCGACTGTGCCGAGGCCTTTGGCGACCTCAGCGACAGCTGCAGCGTCGACCGGCTTGACGATTTTGCGCACTTTCGGCCGCGACAAAGGCGCCTGGCGCAGCGCGATCTTGCCCACCGCGTTCCAGCCGAAGAAGCGGTTGACCCGCTGCAGGATCGCATCCGACGAATGCTGGATCTCCAGCGCCATCGGCCCCTCGACCCGCAGGATCAGCGTCGCCGGTACCTGCGGCTGGCCCTCCACCGGCCGCGGCCACTGGATCTTCAGCGGCTCGGAGAATTTCGCCACCTCGGCGCCGGCGATCTCCGCCCAGCGCGTCACCAGCTCCCGCGACGCAAAGCCCTGCTTGGCATAGGCATCGGAAAACACCCCGCCGAGCAGGACGGACAAAGGTTTCGCGGAGATCGGTCCGGGCTTGTTCATGAACGGGCGTTTTGGATACATGTCTCCATGAGTCTATCAGCCGCCGCCCCGCAACGAAAGAAACTCCGGCCGTCCGATGATCGGGAGCCCGCCGACCGGCCGGGGCTGCTGCTGGAATGGTACGACAGACATCGCCGCAAGCTGCCGTGGCGACCGCTGCCGGGCGGGAAAATCGATCCATATCGGGTCTGGCTCTCGGAAATCATGCTGCAGCAGACCGGCGTGCAGACGGTCGGGCCGTATTTCGAAAAGTTTTTGGCGCGCTGGCCGAGCGTGGCGGATCTCGGCCGGGCGTCACAGGACGACGTGCTCAGGATGTGGGCCGGGCTCGGCTATTATTCCCGCGCGCGCAACCTGCATGCCTGTGCCGTCGCCGTGCTGCGCGACCATGGCGGCGCGTTTCCGGATACGGAAGAGGGCCTGCGTACGCTGCCGGGCATCGGGCCTTATACGGCGTCGGCGATCGCCGCGATCGCCTTCGGCCGCCAAACCATGCCGGTGGATGGCAATATCGAGCGCGTGGTGTCGCGGCTCTACGCGGTGGAAGAGCCGCTGCCGAAATCCAAGCCGCAGATCCAGGCGCTGGCGACGACGCTGCTGGCCGCGACCCGCGCCGGCGACAGCGCCCAGGCGCTGATGGATCTCGGCTCCACGATCTGCACACCGAAGCGGCCGGCCTGCGCGCTGTGCCCGATCAACGACGACTGCGCGGCGCTCGTGCGCGGCGACCAGGAGACGTTTCCGCGCAAGGCAGCGAAGAAGGCCGGCGAGTTGCGAAGAGGGGCCGCCTTCGTGGTGACGCGTGGCGGTGAATTGCTGGTGCGCACCCGCGCGGAGAAAGGCCTGCTCGGCGGCATGACCGAAGTGCCCGGCTCGGACTGGCTCGCCGGTCACGACGACAAGGCCGCGTTGAAGCAGGCGCCGGAATTGAGGGGCGTCGCGCGATGGCACCGCAAGGTCGGCGTCGTCACCCATGTGTTCACGCATTTTCCGCTGGAGCTGGTGATCTACACCGCCAGCGTCGGGGCGCGCAGCCGCGCGCCGGACGGCATGCGCTGGGTGCCGATCGCCACGCTGAAAGACGAAGCCCTGCCCAACGTGATGCGCAAGGCGATCGCGCACGGGCTGGAAGACCAGGGCGTGAAGCCGTAAGTCCATCGACGCTACCTGAAGGAGTCGACTTCGAGCATGCGCTATGGATCATTCCCAGGCACCTGATGAAAGGGTGCAATGCGCACCATGCGGGGAGCCGTCATGACGCTCGAACGAACGACGGCCTACGCTGCAATCACGCAATTACGACCTTGATGTTTTGCGCGATAGAGCCGCTGATCGGCGACACGCAAAAATTCGTCAAGGGTGTCTCCATCGCGTCCGAACTCCGACACCCCGATACTGATCGTGACGTCGATCGACGGTCGGTTTCCAACCTCGAAAGCATTGCGCTCGATAGCTAATCGAAGACGTTCGCCAACCGCGCAAGCCGCGTCCAGCGTTGCCCCAGGCAACAACACCATGAATTCTTCACCGCCTACGCGTGCGACGGAGTCGTATGGGCGGATCGCCTCAAGACACTTTCGGACGAATTCGCACAGGACCTCATCGCCGACAATGTGACCGCGTGAGTCATTGACTTCCTTGAAATGGTCGAGGTCCAGCGACAGGAGGGACAACGGAGCGC